>NZ_JAJPRF010000011.1 GCF_021206925.1 Rhodoflexus caldus
ACTATGTAGGCAGTCAATTTATCAAAGACGATGACAGCCTTGATATGCACCAAGTGCTGCGCAAGTTTCAGTCTTTTATGAAAGAGCAGTACAGCAAGCGCGATAAAGATTTCAAAGAGCGGGAATGGCGGCTGATATTTCTTTCCTACCTCAAACCGATTATCAACGGGCGGGGCTATGAATTTAAAGAAGTAGAAACTTCGGAAGAAAAGCGGATGGATATTGTCGTTACCTACATGCAATGGCGATACATCATTGAATTGAAGCGTTGGAGCGGGGAAAAATCGCATGAAAGGGGCTTAGACCAGTTGGCGAACTATTTGGAGATTCACGGGGTAAATGAAGGCTGGCTGTTGATATTTGACGACCGCAACAATCCGACATGGCGCGAAGAGCTGATTCATCACAAAGGCAAAGAGATTTTTGCGGTGTGGATATAGTGTGATACAAAAACACAAGTGATTTGCGAAAAATGCTTTGTATAAATTAATGAAACACAGGTATTTAAACCTGTCAGGTTTGTGTATATCCATGTAGCTGATAAACTTACCGCTCAAAAAAGCCGATTGTACCGCCTACCCAAGTCATGCCTTTGTTGAAATCCACGCCCATCATTTTGCCTTTGCTGAGGCGTACCAAATTGGTCAGCAATTCCATTTGACCGTTTACATTGACAAACAGTAAACGCAATTCGGCTTTGGCGGGGTAGTCTAAGGTTTCTATCACCGGCTCGTATGTTACCTTGCGCATCAGCACGTAGTTGCTGCGCTCACTGTCAGGAATGGCATCCACATCGGCACGGGTTACGTCAAATTTTACGCCCGCTCCTGCAAAAGAAAACAGCGGTTTGAGTACGTAATTTTCTAAATCCTCAGGAATGGCAGTCAGTTTATGCAGGAAATAGGTTTTCGGTACGTAGGGGCTGTCTAAAAACGGTAGCGTAAACTTGCTCATCTTGAAAAACCAGTTCGGATGCCCTGCCCATTGTACGTCCAACGCATCGGTAAAACTGAAATGCAGCGGCAAATCGGTGCGCTGGCTCAACTCATCAAAAATTACGCGATTGTAGATGCGGTCAATCCAAATTTTTTTACCGTCTTGTTCGTAGTACAATTTTTTGCCGTCCTTGCGCACTGCCGTAATACACACGGGTTTTACGCCCAGAAACCGCTCCGTACAGGCAAAATCAATGCGGGTTTTCTGCTTTTCGGGCATAATTTCCAACAGGATGGTGTTTTCGGGTGCGGCATCTGCTACAATGGCTTTGCGCAACTTTCCCAAATACAGACCTTCATTTTGCTGCAATTCGGCAGGGAAAAAATGCGTCAGATTATCGGGCAGCCCGTAATGTTTTTTGAACATGCCCGCAATAAAATGCTGAAAGGCAAACAGCGAAGGAAAACCTTGTAATTCAATGAGTTGTGGTATCAATTCGCCGTTTTCGTCTTTGCCAATCGCAAAATCAATGGCGGCAAAAACGGGCATATCGGTATCGTTGGGTACGACCAAGTGCGGCGGAATGGCACGGTGCATTTCGCGGCGGTAATGCTCGCTGTTCACCTGCTGCCAAATGGCGTATCCGGCCTCTTCCAACCTTGCTTTGAGCGCAGGCGGAATAAAAATGGGCGTTTCACAGATTTTAAAAGCTACCTCAAAGCCAAACTGCGCGTTGATATCGGCAAGCATGGCATTGTAGCGGGCTTCGGTAAAGTTTTGGTTGAATGTTTGGCGATATTTGGAAAACATGATGGGGTCAGGTTACTCGTTATTTATTTCGTTGATGATTTGCTCAATATCTTTTGCAAACGCAGGTGACGGTTGCCAAAAATGTCTTTTCGTCTGCGATGAAGGATTGAAAGGTATAGCCGTTGATGAATCTTTGTGCCCCTGCGATTGCGTCTCGGATATGCAGCAGCCTTATGTAATCGTCGGGCTTTTCTTTTTTCATAAATCAATATTTTATCCCGATTGACAAATTCCCTGACATATGGCGAAAGTGCGTTTACGCTCACAAAATCTACTTTTTTGCCCGTCATTTTTTCAAGCTCGTCCCACATACTGAAAAACTCCAGTCCGGTGCGTATTTGTGAATAATCTAATCTGACCAATAAGTCAATATCAGAGTTTTCATCTGCCTCGCCGCGGGCATATGAACCAAACAGATAAACCTCTTTTACAGGCTTATCCTTAAAGTAGCTCCTAAAAGCGGGTATAAAGAATGGCTCATTGGCGAATGTCACGAACCAAATTTAAGAATTGCACATAAAAAACCCGACAGGTTTCAGAATCCTGTCGGGTTTTATTTTATCACGTTGATTAACTACGCCGCCTGTTTGGTCAGCACGCCGCTCAGCACTTCGGTGAGCTTATTGCACAGGGCGTTGAGTTCCTCCTCTGTCCAAGTGATGCGCACCACCATAGAAATCAGGCGCTGCATAATCGCGTCGGTTGCAGGGAACTGCACCGTAGCATAGTCTTGCGGGCATTCCATGGTTTGTGCAGGGATGGTGAACAGGGTCTTCATACCGCGCAGGTGCTCCCAGTTGCGGATATAGTGGAAATGGTTGTCGTACCAATATTGAATACCTCCGATACCGTTTTCGGCAAAAGCCTTCACCACGCGGCGGGCAGTTTCCTCATCGGGCAGGAAAAACGAGAGGAACGTTGCCGAATCTCCCTCAGGGTCAGGCAGATAGCGGAAGGTAATTTCAGGGAATTGCGCCAGCGTTTCTTTCAGGCGCTTTTTGTGCTTGCGCTGTTGAGCAAGGATGTAATCAATTTTGCGAAGTTGTGCGAGTGCAACCGCTGCGTGCAGTTCGCTGGTGCGGAAGTTGGTACCCAGCACAGGGTGGCCTTCCATGCCGCGGTTATTGCCGATGTGGTCGTGGCCGTGGTCGCTGAACATGTCGGCATTCAGGTACATCTGCTTGTCGTTCGTAACTATTGCGCCGCCTTCGCCTGCGGTGATGATTTTAAAGAAGTCAAAGGAATATGCGCCCACTTTACCGAAAGTACCCAGCATTTTTCCTTTGAAAGAAGCTCCTAATGCCTGTGCCGTATCTTCAATCAGGATGAGGTTGTGCTCGTTGCAAATCTGAACGATTTCGTCAATTTGTGCCATTGCACCGCACATGTGCACCAATACAACGGCTTTGGTTTTAGGCGTAATGGCCGCACGGATAGCCGCAGGGCTAAGGCACAGCGTTTCGTCAATATCTACAAACTTGGGTATTGCACCGCCCAGCAATACGCCCTCAATGGTTGCAATGTAGGTAAAGGGCGGCACCAGCACTTCATCGCCCATGCCAAGGCCGCAGGCAGCCATACAAAGCGCTACGGCGGTTGTACCGCTGGAACACATCAGTGCGTGCTCTGCGCCCGTAAATTTTGCCAGTTCCTGTTCAAAAGTTTTGGCTTTCCAGTGGCCTTTGCGTTGTTCGTCGTGGTTATAGCGGAACAGAATACCTGTCTCCAATACGTCGTTAATCTCTTTGCGCTCTTCTGCGCCAATCAGTTCTGAGCCCGGCATGGTTTCAATGGGATTAAATACACAATTTTTGCCTGCAAAATTACAGTTTTGCGTGCAGAACTACGCTATTTTCTGCCCGTTTGCGGCGGGTGCATCGGGGCGTAACAGAATCACATCGCCGCTGCCGTCCACCACACCCAGCACAAGGCATTCCGACATAAAATCCGCTACCTGTTTGGGCGGAAAATTCACCACGGCAACTACCTGCCTGCCTATGAGTTCCTCTTTCGTGTAGCGTTTGGTAATTTGTGCCGAACTTTTGCGAATACCCAATTCGCCAAAGTCTATTTGCAGCTTGTAGGCAGGTTTTCGCGCCTTCGGAAAATCATCAGCCGCTATGATGGTGCCTACGCGCAGGTCAATTTTTTCAAAGTCTTCCCAAGTAATCATCGGATATTTTTTTGATTGCAGATGAACCGCAAACCATTTTTAGCCTAATTTCGGCTCGTTTTTTCAAAGGTAATGGAAGTTAAAATCATCAATCGTTCAGGGCATCCGCTGCCGCACTACCAAACCGAACTTTCGGCGGGAATGGATATTTGCGCACATTTGGAGCAGCCCGTTGTGCTGGCTCCGTTGCAACGCGCACTGATTCCCACAGGTTTATTCATGGAACTGCCCGCAGGCTTTGAGGCACAAATCCGCCCGCGCAGCGGTTTGGCATTGAAACACGGCATCAGTATTGTCAATTCGCCCGGCACTATTGACGCCGACTATCGCGGCGAAATCAAGGTCTTGCTCATCAATTTGGGGCAGGAAGATTTTGTAGTTGAAAACGGTGCGCGCATCGCCCAAATGGTCATTTCACGCCATGAACGCATCATTTGGCAGCCCGTTGAAAGCCTTTCAGATACCGAACGCGGCGCGGGTGGCTACGGAAGCACAGGGGTTTGATAAAAGGTATTGAAACATCGGCCGGATGTTTAGCATCAAACCGATGTTTCCGATACGCTCATTTTGTCATCTAACCATTTGACTATCAGCGCCAATACCTGTTCTTTTTCTGTTTCGTTGTGCAGTTCGTGGCGCATGTTTTCCCAATAATGAGCCGTTAGCAGCTCAGGTTGCATGCGCTGCGCAAACTCGCGAGTTGCATCGGCACTGGTAATTTTATCGTCTAATCCATGCATCAGCAGCACAGGCAGCGTTATTTTATCGGCCTGACGGATAGCCAGCAGCCCCGCCTTGCTGACAACGGTAAACATACCTGCCGATATTTTACGCAGAATCATCGGGTCAGCCCCGTAAGCCTGTTGCACGGTGGTGTCCTTGCTCAGGTGCTCCAATTTCAGGTTGGCAGGGTTCATCAGTTGCGGGAAAATGAGGTAGGCAACTTTGGCAAGTATTTTCAGCGGCAGAGGCGGCTCTTGCGTCAGTCGCAGCCACGGGCTTGTTATCACTGCCCCTTTGAGGTAGTTGGGTTGGTGGCGAATCAGGTAGTTAGCTGCCAGATTGCCACCCATGCTGTGGCCATACAGAAACAGCGGCAAGCCTTCAAATTTTTCGGCAGCCAGCGCCATCATTTCGCGGATATTTTCCAACAAGTCTTCATAAGTTGGCGTATGTCCGCGCCGCCCGCCCGATTGACCATGTCCGCGGAGGTCAAAGCCCATCAGGCCGTACCCCTGTGCATTGAGATATGCGGCTACGTGTACGTAGCGCCCTATGTGCTCGGCAAAGCCATGCACCAAGCAAACGAGGGCTTTGGGCTGCTCAGGCAACCAGCAGCGCCCTTTCAGCATGACTTGGTCTTGCGTTTGCCATTCAAAAGAAAAATCGTGTGCCGTCATACAGCAAACCGTTAAGCCTCGCCCATAGTGCCCCCGAAGTTCATCGGGAAGCGAATAGGCTCTTCTGCCAATTTAATTTTGCCGAAAGTTTCTTCGTATTTGTCAATATTGTCTTTCAATGCCATTAATAATCTTTTGGCATGTTCGGGAGTGGTAATTACGCGCGAGCGCACTTTGGCTTTAGGCATCGCGGGCAACATGCTGATAAAATCAATGACAAATTCGGTGTGAGAATGTGCAATCATTGCTAAGTTGGTGTACACGCCGTCAGCAATTTCTTCGGGCAACTCTATGTTCAGCGGCTGGTCGCCTTCCAGTTCTTCGTGTTGCATGGTTACATGAATATTAACTTACGTTTTGCAAAATAATCGTTTTTTACATTGTTTGAAAAAATGATGCACAAATGCACAAAAAACCCGAGAAGCCTTTGAAGGCCTCGCGGGTTTTTTGCTGAATTTATAATGATGTGTATTTGTTTATCCCAAATAAGTTTTCAGTGCTTTGCTGCGTGAGGTATGGCGTAAGCGACGGATGGCCTTTTCTTTAATTTGGCGGACGCGCTCACGAGTAAGGTCAAATTTTTCACCAATTTCTTCTAATGTCAGAGCACTTTCACCGTTCAAGCCGAAGTAAAGCGTAACCACGTCTGCTTCGCGTGGCGTAAGTGTGGAAAGTGCACGTTGTACTTCGCGGCGCAATGAGTCATCCATCAGCGTAACATCGGGGCGATGCGCATCACCGCCTTCAATTACGTCAAGCAAGGTGTTTTCTTCGTCTTGCTTAAAGGGTGCATCTACCGACACGTGTCTGCCTGAAATTTTGATGGTTTCATTCACTTCGCCAAGAGGCATATCCATTACCTCTGCCAATTCTTCGGGAGAGGGTTCGCGTTCGTATTTCTGCTCTAACTCGGAAAATGTTTTGGCAATTTTGTTAAGTGAGCCTACGCGGTTCAAAGGCAGGCGAACAATGCGCGACTGCTCGGCCAGTGCTTGCAGAATAGACTGACGAATCCACCAAACGGCATAGGAGATAAACTTGAATCCGCGAGTTTCATCAAAGCGCTGAGCGGCCTTAATTAAGCCCAGATTGCCCTCATTAATCAGGTCGCCTAATGACAAGCCTTGATTTTGGTACTGTTTGGCGACCGAAACAACGAATCGCAAATTGGCCTTAGTGAGTCTTTCAAGAGCTTGTGCATCGTTGTCTTTGATGCGTTTGGCAAGTTCTACTTCCTCGTCGGGGTTCAGCAAATCTACTTTGCCGATTTCTTGCAGATACTTGTCCAAAGACTGACTTTCGCGATTAGTAATCTGCTTGCTAATCTTTAGCTGCCTCATGGTTGATGTTTAAGTTGTGTAAAGTAAATCTGTTAGTAGAGTTTTATCGGATAGCATCAAAATTGTAAATTATGCAAACAAAGTGCAAAACTTACCCCATTCTTACGCTTTGTACGATATTCCCGAAATTAAAGTTTCGGTTTCACTTTTCAAATAGTTGTAAGTAAAAAATTTGTGGGTAGGTAATAAGCACAAAAAAGCCTTGCCGTTTTACTAATGCGGCAAGGCTTTTATTAAGAACCGTTCAAAATTATTGCTTATCGCGAGCGCTTGTTGTCGGGTTTGCGGTTTTTATCGCCGCCTCTGCGCTCGCCGCTGCCGTTGGCATATCCTTCGGGTTTGGGCAGCAATACTTTACGCGACAGGCGATATTTGCCCGTTTTCTTGTCAATTTCGGTAAGCTGAACCTGTATTTCTTCACCGATTTCCAGCACGCCGTCCATTGATTCCAAACGTTCCCACTTAATTTCGGAAATATGCAGCAGGCCGTCTTTGCCTTTCATGAACTCAACGAAAGCACCGAAAGGCTGGATGGAGCGTACTATGCCTGTGTAAACTTCTCCGACTTCGGGCGTTGCCACTATTGCTTTTACTTCGCGCAGCGCGATGTCAAGCGAATCTTTATTGGCCGAGAAGATGGTTACAACGCCTTCATTGCCAACTTCTTCTATGTTGATGGTCGCACCGGAAGTACGTTGCATTTCCTGAATAATTTTGCCGCCCGGGCCGATAACCGCGCCAATCATATCTCCCGGAATGCGAAGCGTTACACAACGCGGTGCATGTGGTTTGAGGTCTTCGCGTGGTTGGCTGATGGCTTTTGCCATTTCTCCCAGAATGTGCAAGCGGCCTTTGCGTGCTTGTTCAAGCGCTTCGGCGAGGACTTCATACGACAGCCCGTCCACTTTGATATCCATCTGGCAAGCCGTGATGCCCTTAGCCGTGCCGGTTACTTTGAAGTCCATATCGCCCAAATGGTCTTCGTCGCCGAGGATATCGGAAAGGATGGCATATTTTCCGGTTTTACTGTCCGAAATCATACCCATGGCAATGCCTGAAACAGGCGCTTTGATTTTGATACCGGCATCCATAAGTGCAAGCGAACCTGCGCATACGGTTGCCATAGATGAAGAGCCGTTTGATTCCAGAATATCGGAAACTACGCGGATGGTATATGGGTTTTCTTCTTCGGGAGGCATTACTTTTTTAATGGCACGACTGGCCAAATTGCCGTGGCCTACCTCGCGACGGCCGGGTGCGCGGTTGGGCTTCACCTCACCCGTAGAGAAGGCCGGAAAGTTGTAGTGCAACATGAATTTGCTCATACCGCCAATCATAGCCCCGTCAATAATTTGTTCGTCCAACTTTGTACCCAGCGTAACAGTGGTCAGCGATTGGGTTTCGCCGCGGGTAAACAGCGCCGAGCCGTGCGGCGAAGGCAGAAAGTCCACTTCGCAGGCAATCGGGCGAATTTCGTCTAACTTACGGCCATCAAGGCGTATGTTGTACTCTAATACCAAATTGCGGGCAGCCAGCCATTTAATGTTGTCCAGATAGCGCGCAGCCATCTTCTTATCAATGGTTGTGTCTTCGGGAAGGCTGTTCAAATATTCTTCTTTGATTGCCTTGAAAGCAGCGCTGCGCTCCTGTTTAGGGGCAGGGGTACGGGCTACGTTCAGGTAGGCATCGTAGTAGCGTTCAAACAGTTCTTTTTCCAGTTCAGGGTCGTGTTTTACGTGGCTGTAGGCGCGTTTTTCGGTTTTGCCGACCATTTCGGTCAGTTCGCGCTGTGCCTGCACCTGAATCTTGATGGCTTCATGTGCGGTTTTTAAAGCCTGCAACAGGTCTTCTTCCGAACATTCATTGGCTTCGCCTTCTACCATCACAATATTGTCGTAAGAAGCCGCCACAATCAGGTCTAAGTCGGCATCTTTCAACAAATCGGCTTTGGGATTAATCAAAAATTGCCCTTGGTGTTTGATAACGCGCACTTCGGAAATAGGCCCGTTGAAAGGGATATCCGAGACGGCAAGGGCAGCCGACGCTGCCAGTGCGGCGTAGCTGTCGGGCATTACTTCGGGGTCGCCCGAAATTAAAATCACGTTAATTTGCGTATCGGCGAGGTAGTCTTCCGGAAACAGCGGGCGGATGGCTCTGTCCACCAATCGGCTGATGAGCACTTCATAGTCGGACAGCTTGCTTTCACGGCGCTGAAAACTGCCGGGAATTTTGCCCATAGCTGCAAATTTTTCCTGATAATCAACCGAAAGCGGGAAAAAGTCTTGGTCTTCTTTGGCTTCCGGTACGGAAACAACGGTTGCCAGCAACATCATATTGCCCGTGCGTACTACTACTGCGCCATCTGCCTGACGCGCAAGTTTACCTGTTTCAATAGTGATTTGTCTGCCGTCGGGCATGACAATCGTTTTTGTAACTGCGTTGAATTGCATTGTTTAATTTAAGTGAATTTTTTACACAAGATACAGTCTGCTTGCTGATGTTCCGCGGGGAATCTTTGGTCGGTGGGAACAGAAGAAGGTCTTGGCTGATTGATAAAGACCGTACTGTGCTTAACCGCTTCGTTACCTTATCGGATTGGCCGCTTTGAAATCCGGGGCAACATCATCTACAGAAGGTTTGCAGCTATGTTAAGTAATCAAGCAAAACAGACCGATATTTCGGGGCTCGGATTCGGCGTTTCGGATTTAAAAAATCAGCGAAAAACCGTGTTGTCCGCAAAATCCCGTGGGCTTGTCTAAGATGCTTGCATTTGCTTAATCGTTTTTGCCGAAAACCTCGGAAACAAAATTAACTAAAAAAAGGGAACTTGTAAACAAGCTCCCTTTAATCTGTTATTTTCTGATATTCAGCTCGGCAATAATTGCACGATAACGCATGATATCGGTGCGCTGAAGGTAGTTCAGCAGGCTGCGACGCTTACCTACCAGCTTGAGCAGACCTAAACGGCTGCCGTTGTCTTTTTTGTGAACTTTCAGGTGCTCGGTCAGGTGGTTGATGCGGTGCGTGAACAACGCAATTTGAGACTCTGGAGAACCTGTGTCTTTTGCAGATTTTGCAAAACCGTGCTTTGCAAAAATCTCTTCTTTGGTTTCTTTATCTAAATACATGACTTTGAAGAGTTTACGATTTAAAACCGGCCTTTACCTTGCGTTGAAAGCCTGTAATAAATCAAAGGTTTAAAAACAGGCTGCAAATATAGGCGAAAAAATCGGAAAAACTATTGTCCTTGTTTGGTGCGAGGTATAAAAATATAACGCATTCGTTTGTTGCGCAAGGGGCGATAGCCTTCTTCTATGTCAAAGAGTACGGGGTCGTGGTGGCGCGGCATGGTGAGCAGAGGGGCGGCCATATTGCGGTAGTGCCAAGCAAGAAACGCCCCGACGAGTGCTCCCAGCAGGTGCGATTCCCAAGAAACATTCAATTGCCCCACTTGCGGGAATACGCCTTGCAACATCCCGCCGTACAGGGCACCTACGCCCAAAGCAATCATCAGCGAGGCGCGGTTGCGGCGAAATACGCCCGAAAAAAACAGGAATGAGGCCAGCGCATAAACCTGTCCGCTTACGCCGATATGATAGGAGGGTCGTGCCAGCAGCCAAACGCCAATGCCGGTGCCGAAATAGGCCACCGTTAGCACAGAGCGGCTCTCGCGCGGATAGAACAGGAATGTAGCCGTGCAAAGAATCAGCAAAGGAAACAGATTGGAAACGAGATGCAGCCAATCGCCATGCACCAGCGGGGCAGTCAAGATGCCGACGGCACCCAACAACGAACGCGGGAAAATGCCCAAACGCGCCCAGTTGTACCCTGAAAGCCATTGCAGCAGCCCGAATAGTACAAAAGGAGCAGTCAGCAGCAGGCTCAGCAGGAAACTTCGGGAAAGGCGCATCAGTTTTGTTTTTTGAAGAACGAGTCTACAAATTCATCGCGGTTGAAAATTTGCAGGTCTTCAATTTTTTCGCCTACGCCAATGTATTTCACCGGAATTTTAAATTGGTCGGAGATACCGATAACAACACCGCCTTTGGCAGAGCCGTCTAATTTGGTGATAGCCAGTGAGTTTACCTCGGTGGCTTTGGTGAACTCAACGGCTTGCAGAAATGCATTTTGTCCGGTGCTGCCGTCCAGTACAAGCATGACTTCATGGGGCGCATCGGGAATGAACTTCTGTTGTACGCGCTTGATTTTTGCCAACTCGTTCATCAAATTGACTTTGGTGTGCAAGCGGCCTGCCGTGTCTATGATGATAATGTCTGCGCCCATTTCCGTGCCTTTTTTAACGGCATCAAAGGCTACGGCAGAAGGGTCTGTATTCATGCCGTGGTCTATAACGGGCACGCCTACGCGCTCGCCCCAAAGTTTGATTTGGTCTACCGCTGCGGCGCGGAACGTATCGGCTGCACCGATAACCACGCTGTAACCTTGTTTTTTGAATTGGGCAGCCAGTTTGCCAATAGTGGTGGTTTTGCCTACACCGTTTACGCCAACCACCATAAGTACGTAGGGGCGTTTGTTTTCGGGGATGCGAAAACCGTCGAGTGTGTCTTGTGGGTTTTTGGCCAGCAAGGCTTTTATTTCATCGCGGATGATGCTGTCCAACTCGGAGGTGCTGACATATTTGTCGCGCTTTACGCGCTCTTCTATGCTGCGAATAACTTTGATGGTAGTTGCTGCACCTACATCTGAGGCAATCAGAATGTTCTCCAATTCGTCAAGCACTTCTTCGTCTACCTGCGATTTGCCGGCAACGGCTTTGGTCAGCATGGAAAAGAAGCCTTTGCTGCTTTTTTCAAGTCCTTTATCGAGCGATTCTTTTTGCTCCTTAGAAAAAAATCCGAATAAACCCATTGTAATGCGGTTGCGTTGAAATTAGCCCTTAAAATTGCGAAGTTTAATGATAAAAACCCTAAGGATTGGGAAAATCCTTAGGGTTTAAGGCAGCAACAGTTCTGTCGGCAACTGACTGACTGAATGCCGGAATTACTTTGCGTTGAGGAATTCTTTTACCTGGTCTTCAGGCATAATCTCCTCTTTAAAAATATACGCACCTGTCTTAGGCGACTTAACGGCCTTTACAACGCGGGTATATTTAACGCCGCCTTCTTTTTTCAGGGTAGCAACTACTTTCTTAGCCATGACAATTACTTAATTTCTCTGTGAAGGGTGTAGCGTTTCAGAATTGGGTTGTATTTTTTCAATTCCAAGCGCTCAGGAGTATTTTTACGGTTTTTGGTCGTAATGTAACGCGACATGCCGCCCATACCTGAATTTTTATGCTCGGTGCATTCCAGAATTACCTGGATGCGATTGCCTTTCTTTGCCATTGTATATGTTCCGGTTTGATTATTTCAACTTCACTTTAGATGACAGCGTGCCTTTGGCAGCAGCTTCTTTCAGGACATTGCCCAGACCATTTTTAGTAATGGTACGCATAGCGGAAGTAGATACTTTCAAAGTTACCCAGCGGTCTTCTTCAGGCAGGTAGAATTTCTTTTTCTGCAAGTTGGGAGCGAAAGTACGCTTCGTTTTATTGTTAGCGTGCGATACGTTATTTCCAATACGAACACGCTTGCCGGTGATATCGCAAATTTTAGACATGGTGATACCTTTTTTGAACAGGACTGCAAAATTAGTGTAAGGGCAATAAAAAACCAACAGACTATCAAATATTTAATTTGACTTTCCCATAACTGTCTCGCTAATGCCCATGCTGCTGAACCCGCCGTCATGGAAAAGGTTTTGCATGGTTACTTTGCGTGTCAGGTCTGAAAACAGGGTGATGACGTAATCGGCGCAATCGTCGGCAGTGGCATTGCCCAGCGGCGACATATCATCGGCATATTTAAGGAATGCGTCAAAGCCGCCTACGCCTGTGCCTGCGGTGGTTGGTGTCGGTGATTGGGAAATGGTATTGACGCGGATTTTTTGCGATTTGCCAAGGCGGTAGCCGTAGCTGCGGGCGATAGATTCCAGCAAGGCTTTGGCCTGTGCCATATCGCCGTAGTCGGGGAATACGCGCTGTGCAGCGATGTAGGTAAGCCCTACGATGGAGGCATAATCGTTAAAGGCTGCCAGTTTTTCACCGGTTTGCATCATTTTGTGGAAAGAAATGGCAGAAATATCCAATGTTTTCATGAACCACTCGTAGTTCAAATCGCCGTATTCTTTCTTTTTGCGCACGTTGGGGCTCATGCCTATGGAGTGCAACACGAAGTCTATTTTACCGCCCAAATGCTCCATTGATTGGCGGTACAGGTTTTCCAAATCTTCTACCGAAGTAGCATCTGCCGGAATGACGATGGTTTGGCACTCTTCTGCCAATTTATTGATTTCACCCATGCGCAGGGCAATCGGCGCGTTGGTCAGTGTGAAAGAAGCGCCTTCCTGTTTGGCACGCAGCGCCACACGCCATGCGATTGAGTTGCTGTCAAGTGCGCCCGTAATAATGCCTCTTTTGCCTTTTAACAGATTATACATTGCTAAATCGTTGAATTAAAGTGGAAAAAATCGGGTGCAAATTAACAAACCTGCGTAACTACGCAAAAAAGCGGGGGGAGTTGGCGCAATTTATCGGTTGCCGCGGAAGGAAAAAGTGATATGCGGATTGCGGTCAATCCATTGGCTGATACTGTCTGCCCAGATGGCGGCGGATTTTTCGGTGGGGTGTGCACCGTCTTTGCGGCGCTCGAAGGTCAATTGGCGTGAATCGAAGAATCGTTCGCGGCCTACATATTTGATTATCAGATTGTTAATTCCGGTGTCTTCTTTCCAGTTGGGCGGCCCTATCCAAATAAATTCTGCATCGCTCATTTGCCTGACTATCTCGCGGATGTGGTCTTCTTTGGCTGCAATTTTATGGTCGTTAATCTGATTGGCACCAAGCGAAAAAATTACTAATGTAGGCCGATAACTTTTAATCATGTTTTCCAGCTTATCGGTTTTTGCCCAACTGTCGGTAGTAGAGCCGTACCAAGGCTGATAACGGATGTCAAAGTTGCCCTGTTTGCGGAGTTTGCGCCAAGCAAGAAACAGCCCGTCGCCCATGGAGTCGCCTGTTAATAGGATGCGGTGGCGGCTGCCGTCATTTTTTTCATGGAAAACCAATTCTTTTCCTTTTTTTACTTTGCCTTTGGCTACGATGCGCTGATTGCGACGGAGAGAGTCGCTGATATGCGCGATGCTGTCCTGAACGGCGGCCTCGCGGCGTGCTTGTTGCAGTTCGGCATTGATTTGGAACTGTGCTGCCCAGCGGAGCAATAATGCAACGGCAATCAGGGCAAAGATGCCCAAGCTGATATTGCGTTGTAATCGTTCCATAGTGTTATATCAGGCAGCTTTTTTGTTGATAGTTTTTCTGTTACAATTTGCTTAAACACGCAAACACAGGGCAAAAGTTCCGGTTAGGGCGTTGTTCGGCAAATAAAATAACGCTTCAATAGCGGCAATTTTCGTGTTAATAAACAATTATTGCGGTAATAAACCCCGATTTTTGCAGATATTCCTAAAAAAGTACAACATCTTCTATGAAACTGCTAAATGAATTGTTAAAAACATATGTTGTTCCGGCGGTCGTTGCTTTGGTGTGCGGGCTGTCGTTGCCGGATGCTTGGGCACAAAAGCCGGGGAGCAACCCCAAGCCTGCTACAAAAAAACCGACTACAACGGTTAAGAAGCCGGCCGCTGCGCAGACCAAACCACCTGCCACGCAGCCCGCAACAGCGGTTGCCAAACGCGAGTTGGGAGCTTTGGAGCCTTATTATCAAACGCAGGTTTATCAGATTATTGAGTTTTTAGAACTGATTTTCAATGAATTAGGGGCAGAAGATACACCTTTGCAGGATAAAGAGGAAATCGTTAAAACCAGTTATCTGAAAGTATTTCGCGACAGCAAAGTTCAGATAGAAGATGACCTTGATACGCGGCGCACAACGCCTACCAACAAAGATGTACAGGCATATTTGAAAGATATTGACTTCTTTTTTAAGCGGGCAGAATTTAAGCTCACACACAAACGCACCGAGCAACTCCTCTCGGAGCAGGGCACACGCGTGGTGAAAGTTACCCTCAATCGCGAGTTGAATGCAGTACTGCTGGACGGAACGCCCATTACGCACAACCAGTTGCGCTATGTGGAAATGAACATTGACACGGTGCGTCGGGAAATGAAAATTGCCAGCATCTATACCAACCGTTTGGACGAAGCGCAGGAATTGCAGCAATGGTGGGCGGGGCTTTCGCCTGAATGGAAAAATTTGGTAGCGCCGCAGTTTGCCAATCAGGCAGAGGTTGGGTTGGAACAACTGCGGGCTGTTACGCAAATAGAGGCATTGGATTTGAGCAATGCGGTACGTTCGGGGCTGATTACTTCATTTGACCCGCTGTCTGAACTGACGGGGCTGCGCTCGCTGAAACTTGCACAAACGGGCATCGCCGATTTGTGGCCGCTGCGCAACCTTGCCCGTTTGGAAAATCTGGATATTTCGGGAACGCCCGTTACTTCTTTAGACCCGCTCAAATACCTTTCGGCGCTGCAACAACTGAACCTCGCGGGAGTGCCTGTTGCCGACCTTTCGCCTATCGGCAATTTATTGCAATTGCAGCAACTCAATATTTCCAATACGCAAGTCAGCAGTTGGGAGGCACTTGCCGACCTGAGCCGTTTGCAAACGCTTCAAGCAACCAATTTGCCTGCCACCAATCTGAACGGCATTGAAAAACTGAAAAGTTTGCAATTTTTGGATGTTTCGGACTTGAAAATCAGCAACATTGCGCCGTTGGCGGCACTGCCTGCATTAGAAAGACTCTATTTAGACAACACGCTTATCAACTCTGTGGGGGCGCTGCGCGGTAAAAGCAGTTTGCAGTTACTTTCCATCAACAATACCCGCGTCAGCAGCCTGACGGAGTTAAGCGGTATGGCTTCTTTGGAGCGCATCTATGCCGACGGGACGCCACTCAGTCGGGAAGAAATTAACCGTTTCATCGCTGCCAACCCCAAATGCTTGGTGATGAACAACAGCGATGCTATGGCGAGTTGGTGGGAAAAATTGCCGCGCCGTTGGCGCAATGTCATTATTACCTATGTGCGCATTTCGGGGTCTAATCCAAGCCGTGAGCAGTTAGCACAAATTGCCCGCCTGACCGAGATAGATATTACGGGGAAGGCCGATATCACTACTTTGGAACCGCTCAAAGCCTTGCGTGAACTGAAAAAGCTCAAATGCAGCAGCACAAGCGTTATCGACCTCTCACCGTTGCAGTTTTTGGACGATTTGGAACACATTGAGTGTCGCAGCACGCGCATCAGCGACCTTGCACCGCTTGGCGGATTGAAACAGTTGAGTTATTTGGATATTTCGGGCACGCAGGTTTCCTCTTTGGCTGCCATTCAGAACCTGCCCGCGCTTACTACGCTGTATGCCGACAATACTTCCGTCAATCAAGAACAATTTGCTGCTTACATCAATGCCAAACCCGACCGCACGGTGGTCTTCATGTCGCGGGCATTGGAAAGTTGGTGGTCATTGCTGGCTCCGGAGTGGAAACAAGTTTTCAGACAAGCAACCGGCATTCGCGAAGAGAATCCGTCGTCGGAAGGGCTGCACCAGATTGCTAAGTTACACATGCTTAACATTCCTTCCGGTACGCGAATAACCACGCTTACACCTGTTGAAATGCTGTTCCGTTTGCATGAATTCAATTTCAGCAATACAATGGTGCAAGACCTTTCGCCACTTGCTAAGGTACAGTCGCTGCGCATTTTGCGCCTGCCAAGCAACCCCATTCGCAGCTTGGCAGCCATTCATGGCCTGAGCAATCTGGAAGTACTGGACATCCAAAGCACGCCTATTGAGAAAATAGAAGAAGTGCTGCCGTTTGTCAATCTGAAAGAGTTGAATATTTCCGGTACGCCCATTAAACGGCTGAAAGGCATTGAAGGGCTTCAGCAGTTGGAAAGATTGAGTTTTTACAGCACAACCATCGGCAGCATCAAGCCGTTGGAGAGTCTGCCCAATCTGAAAAAAGTGCAATGCTACCGCACTAAACTTTCGCCGCGGGAAGTGGCCAATTTCCGCCGCATCAAACCCGATTGTGAGATAGAATATTACTAATTGAATCGTTTTCGCAATGGAAAGGAGGCTTGCTGTGCGGCCTCCTTTTTTTTGTTACCTGTTGAAATCTTCCTACTGAAAATAACAATTACTGCCGCTGTACTTACACGCTCCGATAATTTAAATTCTTGCCTGTATACAACTTTTGCCTGCTTCTTCGTTTATAGAAATGTACCCCATGTTCCAACAACTCCTTTTAACTTACTGCTTTTACCCGAAGCATACGCGAGAAACAGTATGATTACTTTGATGCGATATTGTTTAATAATTTGGCTAATAACTTTTACATGGGCTGCCGTTGCTGACAATCGCATAGAACAACTGATGCAAATTGTCAGTCAGGACAGAAAAGATGCACGCCAAGTAGATGCAATGAACGAACTGGCTGAGAATGTGGCATCTACCGAGGTGGAAAAAGCATTGGACTATGCACGTAAAGCGGAAAAACTTGCCCGGCAAATCGGCTATGTGCAGGGGCAGGCCAAAGCGCTCGAGGTTTTGGGCACTATACATGCTTTTCAGCAACAGAAACACGACGATGCGGCCGAGTATTTCACGGATGCCTATAAGATATACTACAAGGCTTATCAGGAAGGAAAATTGAATAAGTCGGTTTTGTATGACTTTATAACCAAAAAGATAATACCGGCTTTTCAACTCATCACAGGCAAAGAAGAAGACCTCCCACGCCGTGCCAAAAGAGCTGTAAAGATATACAAAACCTTACAGGGTGAGTTTACGCCTGTTCTTGCAGAAATAGCAGCCCTACGCGAACAGGAAATACGTAAGCGCGATTCTAAGCTCGATTCTGCCAAAAATGCGCTGGACAGCAAGAAAAACGAGCTTCTTTCCAAAGAAGAAGAACTCAAACGCAAGGAAGCCGAAATACAAAACAAAAATCAGCAACTGAACAGCAATAAGCAGCGGCAATTTCAGTTGGCACGCCTGAACGTGAAGTTGGGAGATAGCCTGCGTCGTTCGTCGGACAGCCTCAAAACTACAATGGACAGCCTTGCACAGATGGCTGCGCACCTGAAAGTAACCACTGAAACGCTCATGCTGCACGAGATACGCCTGCAACAGGCCGCCGTAAAAGCGCTCGAGGAAGAAAACCGCAACCTGTTGCTGCAAGAGGAAAAGAAAAAGCAGCAACGCATTATTTACCTCTCGCTGGCAGCCTTGGGGGCAGCAGCCATTATCGGATTCCTGATTTTTCAGAACTACCGCTCGCAAAAGAAACTGAATGCCGAGCTAACCATTCAACGCAACGAGCTGGCACAAAAAAATATTGAGATTGAAATGCAGAAGGAGGAAATTCTGACGCAGAATCAAAATATTATGCAGCAGAATGCGCAGATAGAAGCCCAGCGCGATAAAATACACGCCAAGAATCAGCAAATCATTGCGGGGCTGAACTATGCCAGCCGCATTCAGTCGTTCATGCTGCCATCCATTGAGCACATTCAACAATCCATCCCTGAGTTTTTTGCCTTCTATAAGCCGCGGGACGTAGTCAGCGGAGACTTCTACTGGTTTGGTAAGGTTGGCGAAGGTGCTGCTACGCAACTGATTGTGGCAGCTGCCGATTGTACGGGTCATGGTGTGCCGGGCGGTTTTATGAGCATGATTGGCAACAAACTGCTCGATGAAATTGTCTATATCCGAAATATCCATTCGCCGGAGCAAATACTCAACGAATTGCACAAAGGCATCATCAAATCGCTCCGGCAAAATGAAACTCGCAACAACGACGGCATGGATATAGCCATTTGTGTGGTGCATCCGGCAAAACAGAAAGTAACGCTTGCCAGTGCTAAAAATCCGGTCATTTACATCCAAAATGAATCGCTTTGCGAAATTAAAGGCGATAAATTACCGATTGGCGGCGTGGTAACAGAGCAACGGGACTATACGCTGCATGAAATTGACATCAGCCAGCCGACGATGATTTACATGTTCTCCGATGGTTTGCAAGACCAGTTTGGCGGGCCGGAAGGCAAGAAATTCATGCTTCGCAACCTCCGCAATAAGTTGGCTGCCATTTGCGATAAACGCATAGAAGAACAACAGGAGGCCATCGTTCAAACCATGAAAAAGTGGATGGAAGGGTATGGCACTGTTCATAAGCAATTGGACGATATGATGTTGTTAGGTTTTAGGGTAGGGGGCGCGCCAACGGCTACTGCTTGATATCACGGTGTTTGTTATTGATTGCTTGTCATGCTGCGGAATTACTTATCGTGGCATGACTTGTTTTATGTGCAATCGGTAGTCTGCTGTTTGTCGGAAAACCGTTTTTTCAAGAAAAACTTGAATTTGTATAATAAAATATTGTTTAGGTGCAATATTGTTTTGCTTATTGCGTTAATTTCGCAGGACAGATAAGTGCAAAAAAATATTTATAAAATGCAAAATCTAAAACTTCTCTTCGGGTGTATGCTGGCTCTGCTGTTGTCTTGGCAGGCCTACGCACAGGAAACCGCGCTGTTTTCACTCTACCAGCAAAATCGGTATTTCTACAATCCGTCTTTTGCCGGTACCGATGGCAATGTACTGCACGTTTTGTACCGCAACCAATGGTCGGGTATTCAGGGCGCACCTGAGAACATGATGTTTACCTATCAGAATGCCATTAACAAAAACATGGGCATTGGCGGCAGGCTCTACCGCGACAATGCGGGCGTTTTAAGCCGCACCGGCGCACAGATGAGCTATGCCTACGGGGTAGATTTCAGTCGTTTCAGCAGGCTGACATTCGGCATGTCGCTGGGGGCAATGCTCAACAACGTCCGCTGGGATAACCTCGAGGGGAATGATGCCATAGACCCTGCACTTTATCGCATTACCAACACAGCCGTGCTCGACGGTGCTTTCGGTTTCAACTTTGCTTGGCGCAACCTGAATGTCGGTTTTGCTTTCCCTCAATTGTTTAACCGCAGTTTCAGGCAAGGCATAGGCAGCGATGTTATCCGCTATGCCAACCATTCGGTAGCAACGGTTTCTTACCGAATTTTTGTGGGAGAAGGCAAATTTGCCATTACACCGTTGGTTTTATATCGCATCGGCGACAATTATCTGAAAAATGCCGGACAATTTGACCTTAACTTGAAAGCAGAGTGGAACAATCAGTTGTGGGTCGGTGTGTTGCATCGCACCAACTACGGCAATGCACTGAGTGCCGGCCTGAACATAGCCGGTTTTTCGTTTGGTTATGCCTACGAATTTTCCAACCAATTGGCAGGGGCAGCTACCAACGGCTCTCATGAGCTGATTGTGGGCTATCGCTTTGGTTCTAATGATATCCATCGCACAAGTGCATGGAATCGGATAGCACCTGCCAATACGCGCGTGTTTGAAGTAGCAAAACGCCCGGAAAATACGGAAGAAAGCATGGAGCCATCGCTGGCAGTGGCAGAAAACCCCGAACCGACCGAACAGGAAATCAAAGCCGACAAGGCAATTCCCGAAGGCTGGCAAAAGCATCAGAAGTTTATTTTGCGCGGTTTGAAGTTTAAAAAAGGGTCGGATATTATTCAGCCGGTGTCTTTCAAAGAGTTGGATAATCTGGCGGATGTGTTGCTGCAATATGTGAGCATTAAAATAGAAGTCAGCGGTCATACGGACAACACAGGCGATGCAAAAGCCAATCTGCAACTTTCGCAGGCGCGTGCCAATGCCGTGAAAGCCTATTTGGAGAAACGGGGAGTGGCTGCTGAAAGAATACGCGCCGTAGGCTACGGCGACCAACGCCCAATTGCCAGCAATGACCAAGAACTTGAAGGACGCGAACTTAATCGTCGGGTAGAAGTGGAAGTAACGGATAACTAAACGCTATACAAAAAAGCCGCTGTAATTATTGGCAGCGGCTTTTTTATATAAAAATTGAACAGATGCGGTGTGTTACATAAGCACACGGCTTTTGCCGTAAAACTCAAAAATCTGCATACCCCTGTCCCTTTTGCCCGAAATCGGTGGCATACAACTTTCCACCAATAACTTGGCCTCCCATGCAAAGTTATTTGCTTAGTATATGCGGCAACCTTGCGCGGTATGCTGATTTACATGCGGCAAAGTTTGTTTACCAATTTCTCGTCAAACAAAATGTATTTGGTAGGGGAGAACAACTTACGTCCGCCGGAAGGTATGCGGGCAGCCAACGAGCGAATTTTGATGGGCTTCTCTTTTTTGGCATCGCTGGTTGCTACGCGCAGAATTTTTAGGAAAACCACGATATGCACGCACTCGTCTTTGCCTAACATTCTGATTTGGCGTTGGATGCTGTTTACCAACTGGTTGAATAGTTCCAAGTCGCCCATGAGGCAGTACTGCAAAGCCAGCAGAGATTTTATCTCGATGGTTGCGTGCTGATACTTTTTCAAACTGACAGAATTGAGCAGCGTATTCAGCCAGCGGGCGGCTTCTTCGTACTTATCGGCATAGTAGCATGAAATGGCGCGATAAGTCATGTAGTTGATGTATTGCGGCAGGTTGTCTTCATCCAGTTCAAAGTCGTCAAAAAGGGCTTCGTTTTCTTCGTGCAGTTGCCCTTCTATGCCCAAGCGGATGCTGCGCTCCAATTTGGTCATTAAGAACTGCGAAGGGAAAGTGTAGAGGGTATAGTTGGCCAACAACAGGCTGGCAGACTCATTCACATCTTCAAAATAGCGCTCGGCCTTTTTAAATACCTTGTAGTGATTGTAATATTCTAATCGCAGGTATTCGAAAACCAGTTTCAGGTGATAGTAAATCGGGTCTAAGTTGTATTGAGCAAACTTTTTATTAACGTTGTCAATAATATCCTCAATCGGCTCGTGGTCGTCGGTGGGTTTGTCTTCTTCCACAAACAGTCGGTGGAAAATATTCATGCAGCTCTGATAAACAAACAGGCGATGCGACTCATACATATTGGCAAAGTTGCTCATTTCTTCGTTGAGCAGCACTAACTGCATTTTGTCTATTTCATCTCCTGTCAGCGTGTAAATGCCGAATTTTTTAAAATAATCGGCCAGCATATCTTCCGCTTTATCGACAGCAAGCATGTAGGCTACGTGGCGGTTGTATGCCTGAGAATACATGAAGTGGTCGGGAGAGTTGATATGGAGCTTTTTCAGGTGTTTGTAAACGACCATAAGTTCATTGGAGAGGTCATAGTCCAACAGTTCGCGCTCCAAGCGTTTCAGTGTGGCAATGGCAATGGCTCGTTTCCTTGTAAAGATGGTTTCATTGATGTTGGCTACGCGTTTCAGCAAATCGGTGCGGGGGCTTTCCATTTGCTGGAGCAAATACTCCTCAATTTTCTGGTTCAGGCGCGAGCGAAGGGTGTAATACGCATTCGTATTTACATCGAGCTCTTCCATGATTTTATTGTCGGACTGCTGCTTTTCGCGCATGGAACGCAACAGTGTTGCCGACTTTTCTGCATTGCTTTCCAACAGAGAGTTGTAAATAATTTCGTAGTCTCTGTTAGATAATTGCTTAATAATATTTTTGAGTTTTGCCATTACACTCTGAGGTTAAAAAGTACTTGCCGCAAAGGTAAGCACTCCCGCATGGTTTTAAGCAAAATCATCGGCACTTTTTTTGAGTGTTTTTGGCAAAATAGGATAAAACCAATAAATAAAACCTGTTTTGGCTGATATGATTTTGTAAAACTGCCGAATCTCTATTTTTATTACATTACATCTGTGCAAAAGTCCATTGATAAAAAACGAGAAAAATGGCACATAAAAAGGTAAAAGTTACTTTAAAAACATACATCAAACTTACTGGCGAGTGGCGGCGGCAATAATCAGCGACAACTCTTTGTGCTTCATATGGAACTTGCGACCAATGTACTCGTTGGTTAATTCTCCTGAATAACTGTAAACACCTTTGGCAAAGCCGTGGTCTATGTAAATCATCTCTTCCACGCCGCCCAATTCACCCATGCGGCGAAGCAATGGTGTAAAAATATTGCTGATAGCTTTGGTAGCCGTGCGCGCCACGCGGGAGGCAATATTGGGCACGCAATAGTGAATAACGCCGTAGCGGCGGTAGGTGGGGGCATCGTGAAATGTGAGTCGCGAGGTCTCGAAGCAACCGCCATTGTCTATGCTTACGTCTATGATAACCGAATCGGGGCGCATCTGGCTGACCATTTCTTCGGTTACAACGCAGATTGACCGCCCGTCCTGATGGCGCAGCGCACCTATGGCCACGTTAGTGGTTTTCAGGGCACGTGCCAATGTGGTGGCTTCAATGGTGGAGGTATAAATTTGCTGGTCGCCAAGAGAGTGCTTCAGGCGGCGCAGTTTGTAGAGATTATCGTCAAAAACTTTTACCGAAGCGCCCAAGCCCAATGCTGCACGGGCTGCATATTCGGCAACCGTGCCCGCACCCAAAATCAGTACTTTGGTTGGCGGAACGCCCGTGATACCGCCCAATATGATGCCCTTTCCGCCGCTGGTGTTGCTTAACAACTCTGCTGCAACCAACATAACGGTGCTGCCTGCTATTTCGCTCATGGCTCGTACTAACGGCAGCCCGCCTACCTCATCCTCTATCATTTCATAGGCAAGCGCCGTTATTTTTTTCCGATTGATGGCTTGGAGGTATTCCTGCGTAACTTTTGCAAGAGGCAGCGATGAAATCAGCGTGGCACGGGGCGACATCATCTCAATTTCTGCCAATGTGGGCATGTCTATTTTCAGCACAATATCTGCCTTAAATACTTCTTCGGGCGAGTAGACAATCTGTGCGCCTGCTTCGCTGTAGTCGTTGTCGGTATAGCGTGATGGCAAGCCCGCCCCGGATTCTACGTATATTTCGTGGCCATTGGCAACCAGCACCCGCACCGACTCGGGGCGCAGCACAATTCTGTTTTCCTGATAGGCTATTTCTTTGGGCAGGCCAATTACCAGACGTTTATTACTTTCCTGCACTTTTACAAGCATCTCCTGCGGATGGAACAGGGGGTGCTCCTGTGCAAGCCGCTTCATTTCGGATTTCAGATGGTCAGTCATATCGGCAAAGTTCTATTGTGCGCGAAAAATCGGTTTTAGTACTGATACTAATAAGCAAATGTTTAGGCGGAATCAGCGAAGGAATTCGGCTGCCCCATTCTATCAAACAGGGGCTTCCTGAATAAAAATACTCCTCCGCACCAATATCTATAGCTTCTGTTTCGCTTTTGATGCGATAAAAATCAAAATGAAATATGGTGCCTGCTTCGGGCGACAGGTATTCATTGATTAATGAAAAAGTCGGGCTGGAAACGTTTTCACGCACGCCCCATGCCTTGCAAATGGCTTGAATCAGTGTTGTTTTTCCCGCACCCAGATTGCCCTCAAATAACCAAATAGTATGGTTGCCTGCAAATCGGATAATCTGATGAGCAATGTTTTCCAATTCGCCTATGTTGCGGCAAATCAGTTGCAGGGTTTGTGAACAAGGTTTAGATGCTGCAAAATCCATTTCCAACAAAGTTAAGGAAGGAAAGAAAAATAATCACTATTGTGAACAACGGAGTTTCAACAATGGTTATTTGGTTATTTTTGGACGGACGACACGCTATCAGCCATGCAAAAAGCCTCTCTGGAATTTCTATCGGCGCTGAAGGCCAATAATACCCGCGAATGGTTTGCGGAAAACAAACCGCGTTATGAGCAGGCGGCTGCCGATTTTCTTGCGCTTGCTGACGGGGTGCTTCAGCAATTGGCACAATCTGAGCCCGCTTTTGCCAATCAGAAAGCCAAAGACTGTGTGTTTCGGATTTACCGCGATACCCGCTTTTCAAACGATAAAACGCCTTACAAAATACATCTGGGCGCTTATTTCTGCAAGGGTGGTAAGCAATCGCCATTGGCGGGTTATTATTTGCACATTCAGCCGGGCGAAAGTTTCATAGCCGGCGGTTGCTGGATGCCGCCCGCACCTTTGCTGCAAGCCATTCGGCAGGAGATTGACTACAACGCTGCCGAGTTTCGTGCCATTGTGGAAGCACCTGCCTTTGTCAATCGCTTTGGCAAACTTTCGGGCGACAGTTTGAAAACCGCTCCGAAAGGCTATCCGAAAGACCATCCCGAAATTGAGTATTTGCAGAAGAAGAGTTTTGTTGCCATGCAGCCAATAACCGACCAACAGGTACTTGCCGATGATTTTGAGGTGCAAATACTTGCAGCTTTTGCTGCCATGCAGCCACTGGTTGATTTTTTAAACCGCGCGGCAGAGGAAGCATTGCATCAGTAATGGATGGGTAGTTGAAGGCACGCTAAGTACTTTATCACATTAGAATGCACCTTTACAGGATTCGGATTTCGGAATGCCGATTTCGGATTTGAAGCCGAATGAAGCATTTTTCCGTAAAATCTGCTAACGTCCATGTGCCGATTTATGCGCTAAATTTGCTTACCTGCTTATCGCACAATTTGCGGTGTACCCGTATATCCACCGCTCGTAGCTACTCCTGCATCCGAAATTGAACCACCAGCGCAGACAGCACCGTAACCGCCCCGATGAGCAAAATAGCTGCCTCGATGCCAAAAAAATCTGCTGTGATGCCTGAAATAACTGCGCCAAACGCATAGCCCAAGTCGCGCCAGAGGCGGAAAGTGCCGATGCTCTCGGCGCGTTGCTGCGGATGGGTTGCCTGCGCAATAGCGGCCAAAAAAGTAGGATACACCAATGCCGTTCCCGCTCCCAGAAAAGAGGCAAGTGCTATCAGCCAATAGAACGGCTGACTGTAAGGCAAGAAAAGAATGGCCAGCCCCTGCAAAAGCATTCCCCAAAACAGCATAGCCTTTTTGGAGTACACATCCGACATTTTGCCCGTAAAAAGCTGCCCAAGCCCCCATACGGTCGGATAGACTGCCGTAACAACGCCAATGGATTGGTCGGGGTAATGCCATTGCAACAACAATGCAGGCAGCAGCCCCCATATCATACCGTCGTTAAGGTTATTGACCAATCCCGCCTGTGTAATTGCGCTCAGGTTGCGATTGCGCCAAGTCGTTTCCCAGAAAACATGTGAAAGATTGGCGGCGGTACTTTGTGTGGCCTCATGGCGGACAAAGGCGCGGGTGTCTTTCACCCACAGCAGTGTAAAAAGCAGCCCCGTTACCGAAATGCCGATGCCGATGTAGAACGGATAAGGTGTAATGCCGTAATTATCAGCCACATAACCGGTCAGATAGGCCACAATTCCTACGGCGAGATAGCCTGCAAATTCGTTCAGCCCCATGGCCAGCCCGCGGTCTTTTTCGCCTACGAGGTCTATTTTCATTACAACGGTGCTGCTCCATGCCAAGCCCTGACTCATGCCGAGCAACACATTGGCAACAACTACCCAAACCCACATTTGCGCCGACATCAGCAAAAAAGGCACAGGCAGTGCCAGCACCCATCCTGCCAGCAGCAGGTTGCGCCGCCCGAATCGGTTGGCCAAACGCCCCGTGAAGTAGTTAGTAACAGCCTTGCTGATGCCAAAGGCAGTAATAAATGACAGCATAGCCGTTTGCGATGCCACATGAAACTGCGAGGCGGCAAACTGCGGAAAAATGGTGCGCTCCATGCCTACCATGCCTCCCACAAAAGCATTTACAAGTACCAGCAGGGCAAACTGTGTGCGGTTTTCTTTCAGGCCGAGACGAACAGAGGGCGTGGTTTGCATAAAAACATGACGACTTTTACAATGCGTAAAATATTGATTACCAAACGATAAAGCATACCGATTGAAACCGCAAAGATGGCTGTTAATCGCCAAAAGCCTTGTAACCGAAGTAACAAATCGGATAAAGCCGCAAATGTTGCAAGCTCCGTAAAATTTGTACCTTGCGCTCATGTGTGGAATTACGGGAATTTACGCCTACAACGAAGTGGGGCGCTTCAGCATGATTAACCTGTTGGCTGCCAACAATGCACTGGCACATCGCGGCCCCGATGCGGGCTTGCTTTTTGACCATAACCGATGCGGGCTGGGGCACAGGCGGTTGGCGGTGATAGACCTTAGCAGTGATGCCAACCAACCTATGACCGACCCAACGGGGCGCTATACCATCGTTTTCAACGGCGAAATTTACAACTTTCGCGCGCTGCGGGCAGCCTTAGAAGGGCGCAGCGCTAAGTTCCGTACTCAATCCGATACGGAAGTGCTCTTGCAATGGCTCATTGCACACGGCACCGAGGGGCTGCAACACCTGCACGGTTTTTTCGCCTTTGCTCTATACGATGCCGCAGAGGAAAGCCTCTTGCTTGCCCGCGACCGCATGGGCATTAAGCCGCTGGTTTGGTATGAAGACGAAGACAAGTTTTTGTTTGCTTCGGAAATCAACGGGTTGCTGGCTTTCCGCATTCCCCGAAGGTTAGACCGCGCTTCCATTGCGCAATATTTTCAACTGCACTACATCCCCGCGCCTTATACCGCCCTGCAAAACGTGTATAAACTGCCGCCCGGCTGCTACATGCGCCTGAAAGGACGCAACCGCGAAACAAAGCAGTGGTACGCGCTGCCCGAACGGCAAGGCACTTTCACGGGCTCTTACGAGGCTGCCTGTAAGGAACTTTTCCGCCTCATGAAACAGTCCGTTGCCGAACGCATGGTGGCAGATGTGCCGCTGGGCACTTTCCTAAGCGGCGGCATCGATTCATCGGTTGTTACGGGCTTGGCAAAACAACTCAAAGCCGATTTGCAAACCTTTTCCATCGGCTATGCCGACGAGCCTTTTTTTGATGAAACGCATTACGCCGAAATGGTCGCAAGGCACTTCGGCACGCATCACCATACGTTTAAGCTGCGCAACGACGATTTATTTGCCGCCGTTGAAAATATTTTGCCGCTCATGGGCGAACCTTTCGCCGATTCATCGGCAATTCCCTACTACATTTTGAGCCAAAAGACCCGCAAACAGGTAACGGTTGCCCTTTCGGGCGACGGGGCGGATGAACTGTTTGCAGGTTATCAGAAATACCGCGCCGAGTGGATGATTCGCAACAACGCTTGGCAGCCGCAACTGGCAAAACTTTTATCGCCGCTGCTGCAACACCTGCCCCAATCGCGAAACAGCACTTGGGCAAACCGCTTCCGTCGGATGCAGCGCTTAGCCGAAGCTGCCCGCATGAACCCGCAGGAGCGTTATTGGTTCTTAACCGCTTTCATGCCCGAAAAAACGGTTTTAGGCATGCTACAAACGATTGACAGCGAAGAAGTTATATCGGAAGTCATGCGCCGAAAGGCAGCCTTGACGCAAACCGTCACGGGCAGCGACCTGAACGAAATCCTGCTTGCCGATACGCGCTTGGTGCTGCCCAACGACATGCTGCACAAAGCCGACAGCATGAGCATGGCGCACGCATTGGAAGTCCGCGTGCCGTTTTTAGACCATCGGGTAGTAGAGTTTGCGCTTAGTCTGCCTGCCGAGTACAAAATCAACGCACGGCTCAACAAACGCATTGTGCAAGATGCTTTCCGCTCGTTTTTGCCTGCCGCGCTCTACAACCGCCCTAAGAAAGGCTTTGAAGTGCCGCTGCTGACGGCTTTCCGCACCGAGTGGCGCAACTTGTTGGAAAACAAGTTGTTGTCAGACGATTTCATCCGAGAACAGGGCGTTTTCAAACCCGACTACATCCGCAACCTGAAAAAATCGCTGTTTGAGAGCAATTCCGTTGAGCAAAACCATGTTTGGGCAATCATGGTATTTCAAAGTTGGTGGCAGCGCTTAGGAATGAACCTTGCCGCAGAGACAGAGGAGGAATAGATAAGCAATTCAAATCGCGTTTTTTAGAACAGCCGGCAGTTGAACCAAAAACCCGACAGGTGTTCAAGACCGGTCGGGTTTAAACAATTGGCATTGAATGATTTGTGCCAAAAAGTGGTCGCCAATCATTCGCATCTTTCCTTTATCCTCTTTCGGCAGGTTTAGTGCGTAATTACGGGAGGCAACTCTGCCGCTTGCTTAACAAAACTTTCCACCATTGACAAGGCAGGCACTTGGCGAACTAATTTTTTCTCTTCGTTTACTTCAAGCATTTTAGCGTGCAGGTTTTCAGGTTTGCGATGCTTCAACTCTTTCACGCTGTCAATACCGGCGGCGTGCAGCAGTTCGGCGTATTGCGAACTTACCCCTTTGATACGGAATAAGTCTGCCATATTTGTCCAAGTCAGGATTTTTCCCTCATCAATACCGGTGTCGGCAGCTACTTTTTCTCTGCCTTTTTTGGTGGCGCAGGCTTCCAGCAGTTGCTCTACGGTTTTGATACCTGCATTGCCGAGTTTTTCTGCAAATACAGGGCCTATGCCTTCAATTTCATCAATTTTGTAAGCCATTGGTGTGAAAGGTTTAGTGTGAATAAATGCAATTCCAAGATAATAGCTTTCCGATATACAAAGCAAATTCCGTGGGTTGATTCAAACCCGCCTTGTATGGCATCCGAATATTTTTTTATACTTTGCGACACCGCTGAGCAATCAACCTGTAAGTAACGCACCGGCTGACTTTTATCTTCTTTGTTCTTTTGTGAAAATGAAAAAAACTACCCTTTTGTGGCTGTTCCTGTGGGTGTTTGCGGCAACAGCATGGGCACAAAATGCAGATTCGCTGTTCATTCGCGAAAACTATCAGAAATACGAGTACTACATTCCCATGCGCGACGGCACAAAACTGTTTACCCATGTGTATGTGCCAAAAGACGCTTCCGAGCAGAACAAATACCCGATGCTGATGCAGCGCACCTGTTACAGCGTTGCACCTTACGGCTTAGACCAATACCCGACGCGCCTTGGCCCTTCGCCAACCCTGATGCGCGACAAGTACATCTTTGTTTATCAAGACGTGCGCGGACGCTACATGTCCGAAGGGCAATGGACAAATATGACCCCGCACATTCCTAACAAAAAAGGCAAAAACGATGTAGACGAGGCCTCCGATACTTTTGATACGATTGAGTGGTTGCTGAAAAACATCAAACACAACAACGGGCGTATCGGTCAGTGGGGGATTTCTTACCCGGGCTTTTATACGGTTGCAGGCGCACTCAGCAATCACCCTGCACTGAAAGCAGTTTCACCGCAAGCACCCGTCGGCGACTTCTTCTTTGACGATTTTCACCACAATGGCGCATTTACGCTGGGTTATTTCTTTACATATCCTGTTTTTGGCGTGCAGAAAACCAAGAATACGCCCGAAAGCTGGTTCCGCGAAGACGGTATCAAAACACCCTCCCGCGATGTGTACCAATACCTGCTGGACTTAGGGCCTCTCAAAAACGCCAACGAACTCTACAAAGACAATTTTTTCTGGAAAGAAACGGTTGAGCACCCGAATTATGACGAGTTTTGGCAAAAGCGCGGCATCATTCAGCACCTCAAAGGCGTTAAGCCTGCCATGATGACCGTTGGCGGTTGGTTTGATGCCGAAGACCTCTACGGCCCGCTCAATGTGTACAAAGCCAATGAAAAAGGCAGCCCGGGCGCTTACAATACGTTAGTGATGTCGCCTTTTGGGCACGGCCGCTGGTCAAGAGATGCCAAAGGGCCTACGCTGCACAGCAATGTATATTTTGGCGACAATATCGCACAATTTTATCAACAGGAAATTGAGGCAAAGTTCTTCCGTCATTTCCTCAAAGAATCAGGCGATGGTAAAACAGGGCTACCCGAAGCCTATATGTTTGATACGGGCAGCAAAAAATGGATGCAGTTTGATGCATGGCCGGCCAAAAATGCGCAGAACCTGACATTTTACCTGCATGAAAACGGTAAGCTGAACAGCCAAATGCCTCAGGCTGCTAACAGCTTTACCGAGTATGTGAGCGACCCTGCCAAGCCCGTACCGCATACGGAAAATCTGCGCAGCATGGGCGGATTTACGCCTTTTGACTACATGAGCGAAGACCAGCGCTTTGCCGGACGTCGCCCCGACGTGCTGGTATTTCAAACCGATGAGCTGACCGAAGACATCACACTCGGCGGCGAAATTATGGCGAAGTTGAAAGTAAGCACCACAGGTTCGGATGCCGATTTCTTTGTCAAACTGATTGATGTATATCCGGGCAACGAACCCGACCACCCCTACATGCCCGACCGCAAAATGATTCTGGGCGGCTATCAGCAAATGGTGCGCAGCGAAATTATGCGGGCGCGTTTCCGCAACAGCTTTGAAAAGCCTGAACCCATGCAGCCCAATCAGATAACGGAAGTGAATTTCCGCTTGCAGGACGTGCTGCATACCTTCAAAAAAGGGCATCGCATCATGATTCAGATTCAGAGCACGGCCTTCCCGCTGTTTGACCGCAACCCGCAGAAGTTTGTGGAGAATATCTACAAGGCAAATCCCGAAGACTTCATCAAGGCCACTCATCGCGTCTATCACCAACAAAGCGCTGCTTCGGCTATTGAGGTGCAAGTGATTAAGTAGACAAGTAATTACGGCGAGTTTTTTTGCACACGGATTTCAGGCGAATACGCGGTTTTATGCAGATTCCGAGCCGAATCCGTGTGTTTATGTTATGCGTTTAGATTTGCTTAATAAACGCGAATTTTGCGCCAGAATCTTGGAAAAGTTTAATCCTGTTTTATGTGATATCTGTATGGGGACAAGGCATGCCCTGTTCCTACAAATTTACCCGCATCGGAAAAATACAATTTGCGGAATCATATTTTTGTGCAAGTGGTGTCGTTTTGATTTTTTTCACGCAAAACGCACTGATTTTCAATTGAATAGCAAATAATTCGCGTTAATAAGGGATTTTCTGTGTAGACTTTTCCCACAAGTCAAACGAAATGCGGGCTTCATCGGGCAGCAGTTGCAACATGCGGATACTGCGTTGTTCCATGGGTTTTTCCAATTCTTCATAAATGAACTGGTCGCTGAAACCGATGCGGTGTGCGTCGTGGCGGTCGTTGGCGTAGTAAACGGTGGGAATCCGCGCCCAGTAAATCGCGCCAAGGCACATGGGGCAGGGTTCGCAACTGGTGAACAGTACGCAGTCTTCCAAACTGAAACTGCCGATGCGCTCACAGGCCAGACGAATGGCAGACACTTCGGCATGGGCGGTCGGGTCGTTGAGTTGCGTTACGCGGTTGCCCGATTCGCCGATGATTTCCCCGTTGCGAACCACTACCGCCCCAAAAGGACCGCCAAGCCCTTTGGCTACGTTTTCGCTTGCCAATTCAATGGCGCGGCGCATGAATTTTTCTATATCCATGGAGAGTGAATTGGTGAATTTATAGCTGTTAGTTATCAAAATTAATGACTGTCTGGAATAATATACCCTAATTTTATCTCATCTAAGGATTATACTCATAGAAACCTGTAGCTTTATGTAGCTCAAAATAGTATAAAATCCTTAAAATCAAGTATTTAACTTTTGTTAGCATTTTTTAACATATCTATTTTTAGGTTATTTAAGTCATTTTTTTTTTTTTGAGCTCAAGAAAATTTATCAACAATATGAGAAAAACAATTTTTGCCTTTTTATCAGCAGCTTCGCTAATGATGGCAACATGGTCTAATCAGTCTTATGCAAGACAAACAAACCCGGGAGACGGCACTGTATTACCTGAAATCGTTGTATCTTGTGAATACAAAGGTTCACACACGTTTCAGATTAATTTTGACAATATGTCATACTCCGTTTGCTTTCAACTTTGGAAGTGTTCTTACGGATGGGACTTTAATTTCTGTTAATCTGTTATGTTGATGTTGTAGAGAACATCCTTAATATATAGTGTTCTCTACAATTTACGTGCGTTTATTTTGAAAATAATTTACAATTAGAGCTAAAATGATAGCTATTGAAAAATTATCCCTTAGCAAAGGTAAAACTGTCATTCTAAAAAATATTGACTTATCTATTACACAAGGCGATGTTGTGCTATTAGCCGGACGAAACGGTGCAGGCAAAACCACACTGCTCAAATGTCTCTTGGGTATAGAAAAAAACTATACAGGTCGGATTGTTTTTCATACAGACAGTGGACGTTCTATCGGGTACGTGCCTGACTATCCGGCGCTATATGACCATCTGAGTGCCTACGATAATTTAAATATCACCCGCCTGTACCATGGAAAACCATTAGCTGCTGTCAGCGAGCAATTGGCAAAAGCAGGATTAGCACAAGATGCACATACGAAAGTAAAGTATTTTTCCGCAGGGATGAAGAAAAAACTATCTATTGCTGCTGCGTTGATTTGCCGTCCTCAACTGCTCATATTAGACGAACCCACCAATGCGCTTGATCCTGAAGCGGTAATTGAACTGCGGGAGCATATCGCAAAGCTAAGCCGCGAAGAGAAAGTTACCTTCCTGATTGCCACACATTTGCTGGAAGAAATCAACAAAATTGCTACTCAATTAGTACTGCTTAAGAAAGGTGTTGTCGTTTTTAATGAACCCCGCAGTACCTACGGGCAATACAAAGTAATCAAAGGCACTGTTGCTGAGCATTTGAAAGACGGATTGAAAGATTTGCTTGCCTCACATCAGTTAAAAGCAAAATCAGACGACCATCTGACAGAAATTCTGTTGCCGCCAACACTCACAGACGAAGGACAACTCGGCAGCCTGCTTACCGATATAACCATACGCGATGCCTCCATAGAAGATTTATTCACTTTTAACCATGTGGGATAGATGATAGCGGCGCATTTGAAGAATTTTATCTACATAGAATGCCTAAAATTTTTTAGAACAAAAAACTTTGTAATTGCTGTTTTGCTGTTAGCAGTTTGTGCTTGCGTTATACTGATAGACTTTCATTTGAGAATCCATGAAAAATTTGCAAGGTATGTCTCGTTTAATAAGGATGCGGTCTTTGTTACTTACTATCTGAAAAATCTGTCGCCCAAATTAGGAATCGTCAGCTACCTGCTCCCGACGATATTTACCCTTTTGATTTGGGAAGTAGAACACAAAGTACTGCCTGCACAGATTTTTTTCCGCTCCCTGCGCAATGCTGTCTTGCTGGTACTTGCCAAATTCAGCATAGTCATGAGCATGAGTGTGTTGTGGCTGGCGGCAGCCGGCATGGCTTACGGATGGCTGATACACAAAGCGTTTCCGGTTGATTATCCGCTAATAGAAAGCTATCGGTTAATGCTCCGATTTGGCATTCAGCAACTTTATTACAGTGGAATGATTGCCCTGCTGTTTTTTGCCGTTTTGTCCCTGTTCAGAACAAATATGATAACAGGTTTGCTGATTATTGCTGCTTTTTATTTGATTGGTAGCTGGCTGGCTGTTTATCCGTTGGGGCAGTTGCTGCAAATGGATCTGAACCTTGCCCATTCTTACAGTTTATCCCCAGTGATAGATCTCACACTCGCAGGGCTGTTTTTCTTCATTACTGTTTACAAAGTCCGAAATTAATGACCAACTTCATACACGCAGAACTGATTAAACTCTTCAAAAACAGGTTGATTGTCTCCCTGATTGCCATGCAAATTGTGCTGACTTTTTTTGCCACATGGCTTTTCAGTTACCTGAATCGTTCTGCAATAAGTTTTAGTCCTAAGACAGATTCACTTGCTTTTGTAGATACCTTGCTCTGGATAGCATGGTTTTATATTTTCTTATTCTTTTCGCTTACTATTTTTATTGTTTGGCAGCAGGCTGAACACCGCAATCGCAGTCTGATTCGCTATTACCTACTTCCTTATACTGCTGAGAGAGCGCTGTTAGGGCGTTTTTGGGTATTGTATGGTTGCCTGGCACTTGTATGGCTATTGCTTTGCAGTATGAATTACTGGTGGGTAGAGCATCTGTTGTTTCAATGGGATACCCGCTACGATCTGTGGCTGCTGTCTTCGGAAAGAGTTGTATTCTTTTGGCGTGCCTTTTTGTGTATCCTTGTTTTACCTCTGCCGCTATATCTGTTATTCTACCAAATCAGCTTGCACTACGGCAGTTTGGCGGGTAATGCAATTATCGCACTTGCCCTGCTGATATTGAATGGCTTAGGGTCTTTTGACTGGTTCTTTTTATCTAATACGCTCAAAGCAGTGGGCATATCTTTGGATACATTGACCAGCACGGGTGAAAACTATGTCTACGACCTGAACGACCTGCTTGATATATTTTACCAAAATGCCATACTGGCTGTTTTGCTATTGTCTTTGGGTTGGTTAGGCTTACGTTATTTTCCTGCATATGATACTCAGTCTTAGAAAACGCTTTTTGATAAGTGAGGGAATCCGAATTGGTTTCATGGCAGGCAGTTGTGTAGCGGTTGCAGACCTGCTGATTTATGGTTTTAGTATGTACGATGCCTATGATCTTCCGCTGTACTTTGGACTGATATTGATTCCCTATGTGCTGGTAGGGGTTTTGCTAATGGCTCTGATATCCCCCTTAGTTCGTACTCGTTTTTTACGTACTTTTGTTATCAGTTTTTCTGCCTACATAGTCGCATTTTTCATTATTGCATCCAATCTATTGTTGCTACATCATGTAATTGATACCGATTACAAAAACAGAATAGCGGCCGAAATTGCCAGACAATCGGTAGAAAAAGGGATTAAAATCAGGAAAAATGTTGTTGGTGAGCATCCGCCCTTGCACAATGAACAGAGCTTACAATCTTTGCGAACAGAAATTGTTAATCGCTATGAGTTAGTTACATTGATAGGTATCAATGTGGTGAATCTGATACCCATGCTGTTTTTTAGCCTGGCAGTGAGTTTGACAATTCGTCTGATGACGCGGTTGTAATCGCAGTCTAAAAAGTATTCCTGAGCAGTCTACGTCCTAACCTTCAACCCGTCGTAGGCCAGTCGTACATTGGGCGGAAGTTCTTTGCTCACTTCGGCGTGCAGCCCGAGGTGGTGGCTGATGTGGGTCAGATAGGCCATGCGTGGCTGAATGCGCTCCACTACTGCCAACGCCTCTTCCAGATTGAAGTGCGAAATATGTGTTTCCTTGCGCAAGGCATTGATAATCAGTATTTCAGAGCCTTCTATTTTCGCCATTTCTTCGGGGGCAATGTAGTTGGCATCGGTGATATAGGTCAGATTACCGAAGCGAAAGCCCAGCACAGGCAGTTTGTAGTGCATTACCTCAACAGGTACAATGGTCGTTTGCCCGTCGTCCATCACAAACGGATTTTTTGTAATCTCCCGCAGGGCAACGTTGGGCGTACCCGGGTATTTAATCGGTGAGAAAACGTAGGCAAATTCCTGTTTCAATTGTTGTATAACTCTATCGGTAGCATACACGGGCATATCGCGATTGTCTTTAAAGTTGAATGAACGGATGTCGTCCATGCCTGCCGTGTGGTCTTTGTGCGCATGAGTGAACAGAATGGCATCTACATGCGTAATATTTTCGCGCAGCATCTGCTGGCGAAAATCAGGCCCTGTGTCTATGACCAGACTGTAGCCGTTGAATTTTACATGCACCGATGTGCGCAGGCGCTTATCGCGGAAGTCAAGCGAACAACATACCTCACAAGCGCAGGCAATAACGGGAACGCCTTGTGAAGTACCTGTTCCTAAAAACGTCAGTTCTGTCATTGTACCTTTACGGCGCTTATGCCGAAATATTTTGCAAAATCTTTGTTAGAAACTTTATGCTCCGGATTTTCAGTTAATTCTTCAAACATAAGCAATTCCATGTGAGTATCAATCGGCGGAAGCAGCAAAGTGTCCTGCGGATGTGCTTTTTTGTGTGCTGCAATGCGCTTGTATCGCTCTTGGTGGTCTTTGTCGTAGCGCACCGCATCGCCGTTGAGCAAAGTCAGCCATGCCACACCAATTTTTGTGTTCGGAGAGTAGAGTTTTACCATACTTGTTGCCAGTAATACTACCACCGCATACGCAGGAATTTTGCCCCATCGTAGTTGCCATTTCTGTTGAAGATAACCCACCCAGCAGGCAACATTGGCAAACCAAAAAAACAGAAACCAAAAAAAAGCGATGTTTTCAATGCGGACAAAAATGTATATAAAACCCGTTACCCAATAGTAGGGGAACACTGCTGCGAAAATAACAGCAACTATGAGTGCTGCCATCGGTAGAGGTGGCAAGCGGAGGAAATGTGTGGCAGGTAAACGGTACATCAGGCGGGACAAAAGCGGTACGCACAACAGTGTAAAAATCCAGAGGGTGCTATTTGCTGCCCATGAAGCAAAGATGGGCAATTGCATCAGTAAACCTGTTACTACACGCTGCCATTGGAAAGATTCGGAGTGAATATTTATCCTTGCCTGTGTACCGCCCAGCAGCCCGTAGAGCAGCAAGCCCATTCCCAAACAGGCGGCAATAGTTAGCCATTGTAAGGTTCTTTGTTGCCGCTGTGCCTGAATATCGGTTAAAAACCATGCAGTCAGCCCCATGATGCCAAAAAAAGCAAGCACACTAATGGCGACTGCCTCACTGATGCCGGGTAGTAACAGCGCAAGAATGGCGGCGATGATAGTTTCTTTTTGTGTGAGGATTTCGCCCCGCAACAGCGGCGCGGCAACCCCCAGCAGCACCCAAACGGCAATAAACGCCGTGGCATAAACCACCGCCGAGGAATACCAGTACCACAACTCAACCGCCGAGCGCACATAGGCAAAAAAAATGGCACAATAGCCCAAACTAATCGCTATTAACCACCTGAAAGTCAGTTGCTTCAACCATAAGCGATGCATAAAATAACAACAGGCGGCAATAAAGCCCCCCATAAAAACCATCGGTACAAAGCGGAAGGCATCAAAGTTGTCAAAAGCCAGCGGATTCAGCCCTTGTAACAAAGTAGAAACGTAGCGACCGTTCCAGTGCTGCAAAAAATAGCTGTAAAATCCCCAATAGCCATGTTCTTTTATCAGCAGCGCTACCGAGTAATCGTCCCAGGGGGCGGGATGATTGAACAGCGATACGATAAAAAATGGCAACAAGCCAGCAGCAAAAACAAGTATCAAGGCAAGCGGCAATAATTGCTTTGTGATGATAGTTTCACGCTGTTTTTTCATGAATTCGCCGGATAAATTGCACCCCTTGTGGGAAAAATTGTATTTTTGAACAGACTCTCCCCGAAGGTATGAAGACCTGTAAAGTTATCTTATTTTCGCTGTTGATGAGTGCTGCTGCCTTGCCAACTTTAGCGCAGGGCATTTCCGCACCTAAATACAGCAATGATTTTTTAAGTATTGGCGTGGGTGCGCGCGCCTTGGCAATGGGTGGTGCGCAGGCAGCAGTGGCGAACGATGTTACAGCTGCCTTTTGGAATCCTGCCGGCCTGTTGCATATCAAAAAGCCCTTTCAGGCATCGTTGATGCACTCTGAATATTTTGGCGGCGTAGCCAATTACGACTATGCAGGCATCGCCGCCAAGTTAGACGAAAGCGGCGCCATTGGTTTTTCCCTCATTCGCATGGGGATTGATAACATCCCCGACACACGCCTGCTCATTGCACCCGACGGCTCCGTGAACTATAACAACGTAGGCTCATTTGCCGATGCTTCGTATGCATTCCTGCTGTCCTATGCGCGGGAAAGTTCGCTGCTCAAAGGATTGAAGGGGGGAGCTAATCTCAAAATTATCCACCGCACGGCCGGTGCTTTTGCCAATGCGTGGGGCTTTGGGCTGGACGTGGGCGCGCAACTGCAACGGGGCAAATGGTGGTTTGGCGTTGCGGGCAGAGATATTACAAGCACTTTCAACGTATGGAACTACAACTCGGAAAGCGTATTTGAAATTTTTTCGCAAACGGGCAACCAAATCCCGACCAATGCCATAGAATTGACCCTGCCGCGCATTGTGGCAGATGCCGCCCGCGAAATTCCGTTGGGTGAAGATATGGGCGCAGTGCTTACGGCAGGCTTCACCTTTACTACCGATGGCAAGCGGAACACTTTGCTTCGCACCGATGTGATTTCTGCTGATATACAGGCAGGAATGGAATGGCACTACAAGCAAACGTTTTTCCTGCGCGGCGGCGTTAGCAATTTTCAGCGCCTGCAAAACTTTGATAAAAGCTACTATACGCAGATGCAGCCGAGCTTCGGGCTGGGTTTTCGCATCCTGAATTTTCAGATAGACTATGCGCTGGCAAATGCCCTGCGTTCCGATGCAGTACTTTACTCACACGTATTCAGCCTGCGCGGCGACTTTGAAAAAGCAAAAACGGATAAACAAAAGACCAAAAAAACCAAGCGATGAAACGGCTTATTATGTGCTGCCTGTTATTGCTGACAGCATGGGCAGCCCACTCACAACGATTTGGCAATGAGTGGATTGACTATCAGCAAACCTATTACAAAATCCCTGTTCGTGCAGAGGGGATTTATCGCATCCTGCCTGCCGACTTGCAAGCGGCGGGTTTATCAACTGCCACCATTGACCCCCGCAACATCCGCATGTTTTTCCGCGGAAGGGAAATTGCCATCAATGTGGTTGGTGAAAGCGACGGACGATTTGATGCGGCAGACTACATAGAGTTTTTTGGTCGGCCGGCAGGGTTAGACCTGATTTTGCCCATGTACGAAACCCCCGACCATGTAACCAACCTGTATGCGAACTTTTACGAAGGTACAGCCTACTATTTCCTGACTGTCGGCAATACTCGCGGCAAACGCATGGCCGTAGTGGCAGAGCGCAACAATAGCATCCCCGCCGAGACCTACCACATGCAGGAGATTATAGATTCCCGCAACGGTAACTTTGTGAACGGCGTGCTTTTCCCTACTACCATTATCAACAACAACGATGTCGGCGGACTTTTCTCGCATTTCAACGAAGGAAAAGGTTTGGTCGTGCTTAGTTTTCGCCCCTCCACTACTATTACCAATCGTACCTATGCCTTGCAGGACGTGGTGCAGCCACGCGGCGATTTGATAGTAAAACCCCGAGCCGTCATACGCGTGGCCGGGCGCAACAATACCCTCCACGATGTGGATATGTTTTTAGGCACGACTGCTGCCAATCAAACTCGTGTGGCCAATGCCCGTTTCCAGAATTATTCGGTAGTGGACTTGGTGGCCAATCTGGACTCAACTTTCCGCTTCCCTTCGCCTTCGGGCAATTTGCTGATGGGCTACCGTGTCAATCGGGTAGAGCGCGCCGATGAGGAAGTGGCTATCGGGCATTTTTACCTGACCTATCCGCAGGGCTTCAATTTGCAGGGCAGTACTTTCCGCAAGTTCAACCTGAACCCTAACACCAACGGTACTTCACGCATCGTGCTGACCAACGTACCTGCCAATACTCGCCTGTTAGACATTACCGACGAAGGCAACGTCAGCATCATGAACGGGGAAAGTGCAGGCGGCGGGCTTTCAGTAGTTGTGCCTAATACGCTGCGCGGTCGTGTGCTGTATGCAGATGCTCGCATTACGCGCCCTACGGGTATCACACGCATGAATTTCCGCCGTTTGCCGGTAGAAACCTCCGATTACCTGATTGTTTCCCATCCGATTGTGCGCCGTCCTTCGGGCAATATCCCCGACCCGGCACAGGCATATGCCAACTACCGCGCATCGGCCAAAGGGGGCAACTATCGCCCTTTGTTGGTCAATGTGGACGAACTTTTTGACCAGTTTACCGAAGGTGAACCCAACCCGTTGGCCATTCGCCGCTTTGCTGATTATGCATTGGCAAATGGCAACCCCAAGTTTTTGTTCCTGTTGGGCAAAGGCTTACAGATTTCAGCTTTTCACTACATGAACCCGGGTTCCATAGCTGCATGGACACAGATTCCGCCCTATGGCAGCCCCGGTTCGGACAATGAAATTACGGCAGGGCTGGCAGGTTTTCCCAAGCACGTACCTGCAATTCCTACCGGCCGACTGCCGGCATTTGACCCTTCGCATGTGGTGAATTACCTCAATAAGGTGATTGAGTATGAGGAATTTGCATTTGACGATTTATGGAAAAAGAACGTGCTGCACCTCAGCGGCGGTTTTACGGCCTCGGAAAATGCCCTGTTCCGCGCTTATGTGGACGGCTTTGCGGAAGTAGCGCAAGGCGACTTTCTGGGGGCTAAGGTAGAAACCACTTCCAAGAAAACCACCGACTTTGTAGAGTTTATCAACATCCGCGACCAAGTAAACCGCGGGCTGGGGCTGATTACCTTCTATGGCCACGCCGCACTGGATTTTACCGATATTGATATCGGGCGGGTTTCCAACACTACGCTGGGCTATAACAACCGCCGCCGCTATCCGATGGTAATTGTGAACGGCTGCGGCTCGGGTGATGTTTTTCAATACAACATTTCATTGGCCGAAGACTGGCTGAATACTGCCCAACGCGGTGCGGTGATTTGGCTGGCACATGGACACTTAGGCTTTGCCGGGCCACTGCGTTCCTACACGCAAATTTTCTACGAAAACGTATTGGGCAAGCGCGAAAATATCAATCTGCCCATCGGCAAAGCCATGCAGAACTTCCTGACAGACTACCTGCAACGCTCACCGACCGATTTCAGCATTGCCAATGCACAGCAGTTTATTCTGGCGGGAGACCCTGCCCTGCATCTGTTCAGAGCACCGCAACCCGACTATGCCATCAGCAACGACAAAGTATTTATCAACGGATTCAACAATGCGCGGGTGATTACGGCACAGGCAGACTCTTTCCGCATAGGTATGGTGGTTTCCAATTTCGGCATTACCGACCGCAACGAGCTGACCGTATCCATCCGCCGAACTTACTCCGATGGCTCGGTAGATATCCTGCCTGTGCGTGCCTTCAATCCGGTGCGCTATCAGGATACACTGTACTTCACCGTAGTCAATCCACGCAATTCGCAAAATCGCATTTTCGGCATGAATCGCTTTGAAATTACGGTAGATGCAGAAAACCGCGTGGCCGAACTGCGGGAAGACAATAATACCGCCATTTTCAATTTCTTCTTCCTGCGCGGTACGATGATTCCGCTTGCACCCAAGGAGTTCAGCATTGTCAGCCGACAGCCTGTGCCGTTTATTGCACAGAACTCCGACCCGTTCTCGGCAGAGCGCCGCTATCGTTTCCAGTTAGACACTTCTTACCTGTTCAACAGCAGCATCAGGCGCGATACCACCGTTTTCGGTTACATTACGGCACAATGGACAACGGGGCTGCCCAACGTACCCGACAGTACGGTTTTCTACTGGCGCGTGCGCTATGCCGACCCGCGTGCCGATGAGGACACCACATGGGCGGAGTCCTCTTTTGTGTTCATTCGCAACAGCCCCGACGGTTGGTCGCAAAGCCGCCATCCGCAGTTCCGCAAAAATGAACAGCGTGCCATGCAGTTAGATTTGCAACGCCGCAAATGGAACTTTCAAGACCAAACACTCACCTTTACGGGAACGGCTTTTGGTAATGCCAATGCCAATGCGCTCAACTTTGCGCTCAATGTAAACGGACAACCCCTGATTACCAACAGTTGCGCCCTGAATCAGCCCAGCCGTTTCTGCGTGCCGGGCGTGAGCATAGACCGTCTGCTCATTACTGCCATTGACGGACAAACGGGACAGTTCTACCGACCAGATGCCGGCATGGATGCCTGCGGCTCGTCTTTGTTGGTGGCAGCCATTGACCAGTGCGAACTGGTTCGTGGCGATATATTGCAACAAACCTTTAATCGAGTCAAAGACGGCGACTATGTGATTGTGATGAACTCCCGCACCGTAGGTTTCAGCGGTTGGGGACAAGGCAACCTGAACGCCATGGGCAGCATCGGTGTAAATGTGGCAACTTTCCGCACCCGCTACCCAAGCGGTGCACCCATGATTATCATCGGCAGAAAAGGAAGCCCGCAAGGCACGGCAATAGAGGCTTTTTCGGGTAACAACACCGGACAGGCTACCATTAACCATACCTTGCGCTTTACGCCCAACAACGGCACGATAACCTCCACACTGATAGGCCCTGCGGCAGAGTGGGGCAGCCTGTTCCGCCTGATTAACAATGCTGAAAATCCACAGCGCGAAAGCTGGCGATTGGATGTGTTCGGTATTGATTTTCAAGGAAATGAGCGTCAGGTGTTCAGCGATGTACGCCCCGATAACTTCTCCCTCCGCGACCTGAATCCGGCACAAATACCTTACCTGAGGCTGCGCCTGCAAGTAGTGGACAGTTTGAACCGCACACCCTATCAGTTGCAGCGCTGGCAGGTTATTTACAAAGAAGTCCCCGAAGGCATTTTGCTCTACGATACGCTTACTTATCGGGAAAATACCACGCTCAACATCATAGAGGGCGATACGGCAAAAATCGGATTCTATTTCCTCAACATATCGGGCAACGATTTTGCGGACAGCCTGACGGTAGAATATCGCATTGAAAATACGCAGACAGGAGTTGCCTCCACGCGTCGTATGCGCATTGTTGCGCCCAAGCGCAATGAACAAACCTACTTCCGCGTGCCGATTAATTCGCTGGAATTTTTGGGTGAAAACCGCATGACCGTAACCGTCAATCCGCGCATACAGCCCGAGCAGGTCTATGAAAACAACGTGTTGCAGGTGCGCTTCCGAACCAAACCCGACGATATCAACCCCGTGCTGGATGTGGCCATAGACGGGCGGCAGATTATGGACGGGGAAATTGTTTCGCCCGAGCCGTTTATTATCATCACGTTGAAAGATGAAAACAAACGACTCATCAAACGCGACACCAGCGGATGGGATATCCGCATAGGGTTAAATACACCCAACGCCGAGATGCGCCGGATTAACTTTAACGACCCCAACCTGAATTGGCGGGTGGATGCTTCGGGCAGATTCATTATTGAATATCGTTCTAACAAACTGCCCAACGGCAGCTATCTGCTCACCGTACAGGCACGGGATGTTACGGGCAATCCTTCGGGCAGAGAACCTTACCGCATCACTTTCCGCGTCATCAACGAAACAACGGTAACAAATTTCTATCCTTATCCGAATCCGTTTTCTACCAATGTGCGCTTCGTATTCACCCTCACGGGCGAAATTCCCGAAGATATCCGCATTCAGATTATGACCGTTTCGGGCAAGGTAGTCAAAACTATTTTCAAGGATGACTTAGGGCCGCTGCAAATCGGCAATAATATCAGCCAGTATGCATGGGACGGTACCGACGAGTTCGGCGACCAGTTGGCACGTGGTGTGTACCTGTACAAGGTAGATGTGCGCAAAGCAGGCGGAGAGGATTTTGACCGCCGCCCGACTGCTGCCGACGACATGTTTAGGCAGGGCTACGGGAAATTGTACCTGATGAAGTAGGTTTTTTGAAATAACATTTGGCCATAAAAGAAAGCCGTGCTAAATTTGCAGCCTTAAAAAGCGAATAGTCATGAAAAGAACTTACCAGCCTTCCAATCGTAAAAGGCGCAATAAGCACGGCTTCCGCGAGCGCATGTCCACTCACAATGGCCGCCGTGTATTGGCAGCCCGCCGTGCAAAAGGTCGTAAAAAACTGACTGTTTCTGATGAGCCTCGTCATAAAGGTTAATCCGAAACCCCAAAAAATGAGCGTGTAAGGTTTTGAAAACCAATGGTTTACCAAAGCGCGAACGGCTTAAAAGCAAAAAAATGATACAGGAGCTTTTTGCGAAAGGCTCCTCTCTTTTTTTGTATCCGTTCAAAATTGCCTACCTCATGCCGTCATCTGCCGCTGATGTCGGCAAACTTCCACAGATATTGGTTTCCGTATCGCGCAGAAATTTCCGCCGCGCCCACGACCGCAACCTGATTAAACGCCGCTGTCGCGAAATCTATCGGGTTTACAAATCTGAATTACTTGCTCGGAAACGCCAACTTCCTGCTTATTTGGGCATTATCTACGTGGGAAAGAAGCACGAAACTTTCGCTTTCATGCAACAGCAACTGCGTGAAGTACTTGACCGTTTGCCCGCAGCTACCCCTGCATCCGAAATTGAACCACCGACACAGACAGCACCTTAACCGCTTTCCCCCTATACCGTGCTTACCATTTGGCAGCGGGCAGCGGCAGCCTGAATGTCTCCGACAGAAAACCTGCGATTTTGCCTGCTTTGTGCCGTTTTAAACGGACGGGGAGTTCCAAGTCTAAACCCAGCAGAAAATGACGGCGCGATTGGTAGCCTGCACGGCGGTTTTGGTCGGGGTTGCCATAGACCATCCCTGTGGCACCGTATCCGACCGCAACCCTTATCCACCGATAATCGGCAGGCAGAAAAGGCAGCGGCAAGGAAAGCCAATAGCTCTGCCCGTTGTAGTCTTTGATGAGTTGCTCGGCAAAGTTGCGGCCGAGCTTTTCGGTACGCAGGGCAGCATAGGGGCCGGGCGCAAACCAGAATTTGGGGTGGATGAACTGCTTGCCTGCCACCTGTTCTTGTGAGGCGAACAGTGCCGCACCCGCTGCATTTGCCATTAGGTCGTAGGCACTTGCCCCGTGCGTGGTTGCCAAGCTGTCCAACAGTTCAATTGGTGAAAGGGCGGCAAAACCAAGAAGGGCGGCATAGCGATGGGCTTTTTCGGGAGCTACTCCCGCCCAAAGCAAGAGACGGTGGGCTATTCGGCTCATCTGGTAGGCAGCAAATGCGTGCCCTGCTTTGTCCATTTGTTGCCAGTCGCGGCTGTCATCAAACCAGTGGGGGCGGCTGCGCGGTGCGGCGGCATACCAAAGCCTATCTAACAGGTAATAAATAAGGGCTGCAAGTGCCAAAGCACCACAGCCCAAAAATGCTCTGCGGGAGAACGTGTTATTCCTCATCGTCTTCATCGGCTCCGAGGCTGAACATGCCGCTCAGGATATCTTTGAACTGGATGCCGCGTTCCAAGTTTTTGCGACTTACGACCGAATACTCTGCCAGCCCGTGCAGTGCAAATTCCATCATGAAATATTGCTCGTTACTGCTCAGGTTGGGCAGTTTGGCCTTGACCAAATCGCGGAGGCCGGGCACTCTGTCCAGCATGGCGCGGTAGTCGTGGTCGGAGGCATCGTTGAGCAAGTCTAAATGTTCGCCATTGCCGAACCAGTCTTGTATGGCCTTGTATGCACCGTTGGTCTTTTTCTTTTCCTTTTCGGGGTCGGGGAAAAACTGTTTAAAGAAAGTGCGTATCGTTTTGCCGACCAATGCTTGCGCCACAGATGCCGCGCCTTCCTGCTCACCTTCATATACTAATTCAACCTTGCCCGAAATGGACGGGATAATTGCCCAAAAATCGCTGACACGCACATGGGTTGCGGTTTCGCCGTTGAGCAGTGTGCGCCGCTCGGCTGCGCTGACGAGGTTTTCATAGGCAGAAATGGTCAAACGTGCCGAAACACCGCTTTTAGCGTCCACATATTCGCTGTTGCGGGCTTCCATGGCTACCTGCTCAATCATGTCTTTTGCGAGGTCAAATACCTCTACTTTTTCCTGCTCAGGCTTAATGTAGGCTTCTTGTTGAGTGATTTTTCGCCCTGTGGCAATATCTTTCGGATAGTGTGTAATAATTTGACTGTCAATGCGGTCTTTCAATGGTGTTACAATGCTGCCGCGATTGGTGTAGTCTTCGGGGTTAGCCGTAAATACAAACTGAATATCTAACGGCAGGCGCAGTTTGAAGCCCCGAATCTGAATATCGCCTTCCTGCAAGATATTGAAGAGCGCAACCTGAATACGTGCCTGTAAATCAGGAAGTTCGTTGATAACAAAAATGCCGCGATGCGAACGTGGAATGAGCCCGAAATGAATCACGCGCTCGTCGGAATAGGGCAGTTTCAAGGTAGCCGCCTTAATGGGGTCGGTATCGCCGATGAGGTCAGCTACCGACACATCGGGGGTTGCCAGTTTTTCGGTGTAGCGCTCCGAGCGATGCAGCCATTCAATCTGCGTATGGTCGCCGTGGGTAGCTACTTCGTCCTTGCCGAAGCGCGAAAGCGGCTGCAGTGGGTCATCGTTCAGTTCGCTGCCTTTAATAACAGGGATGTACTCATCCAGCAGATTGACCATCAGTCGGGCAATGCGGGTTTTTGCCTGCCCGCGCAGGCCCAACAGGTTAATATTGTGCATAGAAAGGATGGCACGTTCCACTTCGGGCAGCACGGTAAACTCATAGCCGTGGATGCCGGCGAACACAGGCTCGCCTTTGCGCAGGCGCTGAATCAGGTTGTCGCGCAGTTCCTGCTTTACCGAACGGCTGGTATAGCCTGCCGCTTTTAGTTCGCCTAAGGTCTTGATTTTCAGTAGTTGGTCGGGAGACAGCTGGGAATAGTTCATGCAGTTAGGTCAGAAATATGCTATTTGGAAGTATTAACTTTTTTTAGCCCTATAAAGTTAGCCAATGGCCGCTAAAATTCGTAAATTTAAAGGTAGTACTTTACCAATAAACTCTTACCACTATGGCGCGCCTTTATTGTCATACCGGTCTTATCTTACTCTTGTTATTGGTAATTGCATTGCCTTTTTCGGCAGCGGCACAACAAAAGAAAAAGCGCAAAAAGCAAAGCAGGGTTGCGGCCAATTTCACTACCTCGCGCTACTCGCACACATCTGCGGGGGCGGTTTCTCTTGAAGACGACCCGATAAAAAAATCGGGACGCATCATGAAACCCGGTGCTACGCGGCGTGCCGGAGGTGCATCAATGCCCTGCCCCGACCTCAAACCCGATGTGCGGATTAGCAGCAGCAAAAACACTGCATTCATCACTTATCAGGGAGCCCCCAACCTGACCTACGAACCGCCGTCGCAGGAAACAGTGCCGGAGTTAGTCATGCCGCCCAAAAAGGATACTACACCCACAACCGTAAGCACAGGAAAACCGCCTAAGCCAATGCTGCGCCCGTTGTATTTCGTATTTGATGAGGATGAACTCACCAAAGAAGACATGGAAACCATCCGCAACGCGGCTGCTTATGTACAATATGGCTACAAAATCGTTATTGAAGGCCATACAGACAGTTTCGGTAGCGATTTTTACAACGAACGTTTGTCAAGAAAGCGCGCCGAGCGTATCAAAGACATCATGCTGAAAACCACAGGTATCAGCGAGGAAATGGTGAGCGTACAGGCATGGGGTGAAAGCCGACCTGCCGTACCCAATAACTCACCCGACAGCCGCCAATTGAACCGTCGGGTGGAAATTAAGGTGGTGGATTAATAAACGGTCGGGCAGGTTAGTTTTCCCAGAAATAACCTTCATAGTCCACCAATCCGTGTTCGGCGCGCAGGGAAGCATGGAGCGCAGATTCCTCGTTCCGCGATGATATATCGGCGATGGTTTCATCATCGCCGTTGGTGTATTTGTAGAGGTGTCCGCGAAACAGGCGCAGTTCAAAGGCTTCTGCCATATTGCGGTGTTCCCGCGGATTTTGGTTGTTGAACCAAATGGCACTCGGGTTATCTCTGAACACATTTTCAACGATTTCTTTGAAAGAAAAAGTTGCAATAGGTTTATCTACTCCGATGGTGGTTCTTTCGGCAGGCAAAATCATAGTAATAGATTGGATATCGCGATACATGCGTGAACGGGTTTTGTCAAAAATGATGTCTTCTTTGAGTTCCAGCAAGTATAAATCTTTACCCGGCAGGTAGTAGGCAGGGGCAGCGGGCGTAGCAACTTCCGTGTCTTCGCCCCACGGGTCGTCTTGGCCAAACAGGAGTTCTTCTTCGGTAGGTGCCGACGTGCTGATGGTCAGCCGATTGTTGAACTCTTCAAGGCTGAGGCGTTCGTTGAGACGGTCGTCGGTAAACGGACGCAACATGCCCGATTACACGGCATCAATTAGCAGACGCGTAATTTCAAAACCGCGCGCATTGAGCGGCTGATTTTGCTTTTCGCGCAGGTCTATGATGTACCACAAGGTTTTTCTGAAAAACTGATTGTCGTTTTTAATCGGGCGAATAGAGTTTGTATTGTAGCCGAATTCCATTCGTTCCTGTGCCGAAGCCGAAAAGTTCGGCAAATACACAAAAGCAATAACTGCGATGATGCAAAATAACTTTTTCATGGGTTCTTTCCGATTTTAAGTAATGAAAGGATGGCATCCGTTGCGCACCGAATTCCATTGTTTAATACCTAAGGTTTCTTTTATGTTCCTGTTTTTTTCTAAAAAAATTTGGTGTCAGCAGCCGATGGTTCAGAACATTCGGGAAGTTTTGTAGTTACAACAATAGTTGTTACAACTTATATTGTTTCATTCATGCGAACCATCAAGAAAATACATCAGGCGGCCTATCACCCGATTGCCGATTTAATAACCTACTCACCACTGCCGGGCCGCGAACTGCAACACATAGACCCTTTTTTGTTCCTCAACCATCACGGTTATCAGGTGTATCCACCCAACAACCACGGGCTGCCGTTTGGCCCACATCCGCACCGCGGCATGGAAACGGTAACTTTTATTGTATCGGGCGATATTATGCACCGCGATTCACAGGGTTTCCAAAGTGTCATTAAAGCAGGCGGCATACAGTGGATGACGGCAGGCAGCGGGCTGATTCATGCCGAAACCTCATCGGAAGAGTTTTTACGCACAGGCGGCGAGTTGGAGATTCTGCAATTGTGGCTCAATTTGCCTGCAAGACTGAAAATGACTAAGCCGAACTACATCGGCTTGCAAAAAGAAGATATACCTACCGTGGAGGTGAACGAAAATGTACTCATCAACCTGATTGCAGGCAACCACGAAGGGCATCAGGGAGCCGTTCGGCCGCTGACCGATGTTTTCCTGAGCACAGTAGCAATGCAACCCGGCGCAGTGTGGGATACGACAGTAGCAGCCGAGCGCAGTATCTTCCTTTATACCATTCACGGCAATATTGAGGTGAACAGTCAAGCCGTGCGCCATCGGGAACTGGTAGAGTTTGCCCACAAAGGCAGCGAACTGCACATCACTACCGATACGGAAACACTGTTGATTTTTGGCCATGCAATGCCTTTCCACGAGCCGATTGTAGCGCAGGGGCCGTTTGTAATGAACTCCGTAGCAGAAATCCGTCAGGCATATATGGACTACCAAATGGGTAAGTTTGGTGTTTGGCGGGGATAGTAAGCGCTGTTGTCAATGCCAATCAGGCAACTATGTCTGGTTGGCTAACCTTTCATTGTAGAAATTTTATCCAATGAAACCGTCCCGAAGCGGCGGTACACTTGGTAGGCAATAGCAAGCGCCAGCGCAGACTCAGCGGCCGCGATGGCAATAATAAAAAGTGTAAAAATTTGTCCCTCAACAGCCTGCGGTTCATTCTGCCAAGCGGCAACAAGATTGATATTGGCAGCGTTCAGCATCAGTTCCAGCCCCATCAGCACACCGATAATATTGCGTTTGGTAATCGCAACAGCCATCCCGATACAGAAAATCAAGGCTGAAAGAATCCAGTAATGGAGCGGTGTAAGGGTTTGCCACATAATGTTTCAATACAAGTAAGTTAGCAATTTAAAATGACCTTTCAAATTTACCGCAAAGCCCGCTGAGTATTACGCGAAGAGCCGCTGAGTGTTTTTATGATGAATTTTTTCTTTGTGTACACTGCGGTTAAACCTTTGTGCACTCCGCGGTAAAAAAGAACGCGTTAATTTGCTCACTTGCTTAGGCAAGCAAAAATACGCTGACATTTAGGAATTCGGATTTAAAAAAATCAGCGAAAACCGTGTCGTCTGTAACAATCTGTGTATCGTTGTCAAATTAGCCAACTTTCTACTAAAATTTCGTCAAATATTTAACCAATAGGTCAGCTTAGCAACCAATGCCCGATTTTTTACGAGCAGTGTATCGGCAAAGTAGTTATCGGTATATACCAGAAAGAAGTCGGAAACGGGTTTAAACCGCCATTGCAGGCGCGTGTTGATGTTGATGTTGTTAATCTGGCTGTTGTACTGAAAAAACGCGGTCAGGAAGAGCGCGCGACTGAATGTTACGTCAAATCGGGGGCCGAGCAGCCACAAGTCGGCACTGTTGTATGGCGCAGGAAAGCGCAGCCTGTTATAGGTAAAATCCAGCGACAGCAGTGCATATGGCTGAATGCGATAGTTCAAATCGCCTGAAAATCCCATGCGGTTGCCATTGAAAAACTGCCCCATATAGGTTTGCAGGTTGTAGTAAAAGTTGTTGCGTGTATCGCCCGAATAGTTGGCGCTCAGGCTGTAATAGGTGTAAGCCGTGCCCGTTGGCAGTCGCTCGCCGCCTGTATTGGTGGGGTCAAAAGGGCGGAAAAGCAGGGTATAATCGCGTGAAAGTGCCACATCAAATTCGGCTGTACTGCGAAAGCGCACCGTATTACCCAACGAAATATTATGGTCAGTCAGGCCATTTTCCGCATTCCAGGTAACATCTGTAACGGCAAAAAAGCCGTAGCGGTTAATGGTTTTGGAATTGGGGAAAAAGTTGCGCACAATGCGCGGTGCAATGCGTCGGAAATTATTGCGCGGCACAAAGCCCACAGGGGCGGTGTAGTTTTTCCCAACTACCTGATGCGTCCACTCCACCGTGAGTGTGGGCTTGCTGTAAACTAAGTTAGCACCATGTACGAAGGCTTCGGGAAGGCTTTCTTCCGCTATGCTTTTATGGAAGAAAAACTTACCTGTCCATTCGTTGCTTTTGGAAGCGAGGTTGTAGTCAATTCCTGCCAGCCGATGGAAACGCATGGGGCGCTTCGTCGGGTCGGGTTCGGTGATGGGCGCAAAGGTTTCTTTATTGACAAAGATGCCGCCGATATTGGAGCGGCTGAATACCTTGCGTTGCAACGCAGCCACCGAATAGTTATAGCCCGGCAGACCGATGGCATCATCGGGAGCGGCCTGCATGGTCATTAGGCCGGTGCGCCAGTTGCTGTTCAGCTTGCCGCTCAGGCGCGCACCGAAGTGGATGGTGTTCTGGATGTTTTGCCCGGTGCGCTGGTCTATGGCAACCCCAATCCGCCGCGAAAAGAAAGGCCGCAAGCGATTCATGCCAAAATCGGCAAATAAATCTGCGTTTTCCAGAAAAAATTGCCGTCTTTCGGGGAAGAAAATTTCAAAGCGGTCTAAATTAGTAACTTGCCTGTCCACCTCTACCTGTGAAAAATCAGGGTTGACGGTCAGGTCTAAGTTAAGCGCAGGTGTAACCGCCACTTTGGCATCCATGCCGACGCTGCGCTGATAATGGGTATCGGTTCCGGCAAGATGTTGCTTGGAAATGCCGCCCGCCGCATAGGGAATAACCACCAGATTGGAGCCGGGCTTTTTCAGTGGCTTGTCCCAGAGCAGTTCGGCAGTGTAGGCCAGCGAATACAACTGAAAATTGCGCGGAATCGGCACCCATGTAGAGCGTTCATTATATTTGCTGTCTATGCGATAAAAATTGACAAACCATTTGTCCGCATTCTCTTTGAATCGCAGGGTTTTAAAGGGAATGGCAATCTCCACGGTCCAGCCTCCCGGATGTATTTTTGTTTCGGCATACCATTTATTGTCCCACGAAAGGGCAAAATCGGCCGAACTGCTGCCCCCATTAGCAATCAGACCTTCGCGCTGCACCCCAAACGGGCTGATACCAAAGAAAAAGCCGTTGGTACGGTCGCAAAACGGGTCAATAACAACCGTAAAACCGTCGTAGGCAGGCCCGCGAAAGTCGCGCCGCAGCGAGGAAATTAAGTAATTGCCTTTCAAATCGTTGTAGCAGGTTGCCCCTACATAGACAAACTGCTCGTCGTAGGTCATCCGCACTTCGGTTTTGGCATCCGAATACGAACTGTCAAAAGGAAAATACTGAAAAAAGTTGCCGACTTTTTCAGCTACGTCCCATTCGGGTTCGTCTAGCACACCGTCGAGGGTAATTTTGGTATTTGCCTTTTGAATACGGATAGACATCGCCTCTTTGTGGGCAGCCGAGGACTGCGCCTGCGCACCGTTGAAACTACACAAAAGAATGCCCGCGAAAAGGGCAACAGTAAAAATACAGCGCAATAAGGTACAGCGTTAAAGTAAAACGGAATTAAAAATCGGGCTGATATGTCGGGCTTTCCCTATAATGCAAAAGTACGGTGTATTGTTTTTATGCGTTATTTTGAGCCGTTTATTTTTTTGATGAATCTTTATGGAAATCAATCAGATACCCGATAACATTTTGGCGCAGGTCAGGAAACTGGAAGAAAAGTATGAGGTCATGGGACAAGATTTGTCATCCTATCTGGACGGCCTGCTCTATGCCAATTATCTCACCTACTGGGACTACATCCATCTGGATACCTTGCTCAGCCTGCAAAATCCGAAAACGGACTTCCCCGATGAAATGATATTTATTTCCTACCATCAGATTACGGAGCTGTATTTTAAACTTTGCCTGCACGAAATGCGCCAACTGGCCACTGCATCATCGCCCGATGCTGCTATGTTTGTTGATAAAGTTAGGCGAATTTCGCGATATTTTAAACAATTAGTCAGTTCTTTTACCGTAATGGTAGAAGGAATGGAGCAGGCGCAGTTTCTCAAATTCCGCATGTCGTTGCTGCCTTCCAGTGGCTTTCAGTCTGCACAATACCGCATGATAGAAATTTGTGCAACCGATTTTAAAAATCTGGTAGCAAAAGATTTTCGCCCGCAAATAGACACGCATACAACCATTGAGGAAATGTATGAAAACGTGTATTGGAAAAAGGGCGCAACAGAGCTGGCCACCGGCAAACAAACCCTGACACTCAAGCAATTTGAGGCTAAATATTCCGAGCAACTCATCGGGCTGGCACATCGTTACCGCGACTGCAACCTCTGGCGGCTCTACCGTACCCATTTTGCCGACCATGAAGCGGCTAAAGAAGCCCTCCGCGAATTAGACGCATTGGTGAATATTGACTGGCCGCTGGCACACCTGAGTTCTGCCATGCGCTACCTGAAACGCGAACCTGCCGACATTGCAGCCACAGGTGGCACAAATTGGCAAGAATATTTACCACCCCGCTTTCAGAAAAGAATTTTCTATCCTGAATTGTGGACAACAGAAGAAAAAAATGAATGGGGCAAAAGCTGGGTGATACAAAAGTTGAAGGGATAATATTATTTGGCTATATGGACACCTCTCTGTGCTGATTTACTGCACAGAGAGGTGTTTTTTTATGGTGAAAACAAAGAAATAAAAATGCGTTGCAGGGATATCTGCATATACTGTCAATTTTAAGTGAAATTAACAGTGTAAAAATTTGCAAGTGGCAGTCGGCAGGGCTTGTTTTACCTCGGTAAATCGTCTTTTATCGGTGAAGCTGTTGCATATGTGATTTCATTAGTAACAGCCGCCTCTCAAAAGGCTGATAAACCATAAACCTAAAATCTATTACAACTTATGAAACCCATCCGATTATCAATTGCGCTTTTAACTGCATGGATGCTTGCAATGGCACTGGGCAGTTGCAACAAATCAAACCCTGATCCGGTGCCTCCTGCCTGTCCACCCGACCCGAAACCCGTAGTTAAAACCGAAGGCCCTGTGCGATTTGAGTTTGGCGTAACCGACCTTGACGGAAATCCTAAAAACTGCTTCCGAAAAGGTGAACCTTTCCGCGTGTATCTCTATATCATTAATCAGGGAGAAACGCGGTTATGGTGGAATAATGCTGCACCTGAGTCTTATCTGACTCCTGAATTATTTATTGTAGATCAAGACGCCCCCCCCATTATCAAATGGAGTAATAGCGCCCAATGCAGAGGTCCATATGGACATGTAATAGCTGCTTTTGATTCATTGATTTTTGATACGCCGCGCTCCTTTGAGCTTCCATATTTACAATCTTTAGCACCTGTTCCATATTTGGAATATCTCAAAAGGCGAAGATGTAGAGTCCCTGAGTGGAGAGTAATTGAAGGAAACTTAGAGAAGTTACCTGTGGGGCGCTATCGCATCAGACTGCGCATAGCATTATTACTGGGCGAACCTAAGCCTGGTTACTCACCTATACCCTCAGGTGATGAAAAACTACTGCCCCTCCAATCCTATGCCTTTGAAGGTGAGTTGCCGCTGGTGGTGCAATGAGTTATATTTATTTTTCTCATGGAGCATTTGCGTATGCTCCATGAGTTATTGATTCACACAAACAAATAATCACAATGAACAAAAAACAATTCTTTCTCTTGATTTTATTCTTTCTGACATTCAATGTAAATGCCCAGTACCATATACATTATTTCGGTAAGCCCATGCGAAAGGCTCCTGACAAGACCGATGTACCAACTTTTAACATGGCGTTTTTTGATGCAAAAAATATACTTGCTTCGGAAGAAGCAAATAATCGGCAAAAGTCAAAGCCAACTTATCAATTTGGTAAGACCTTTGACGTATCAATAGACTTGCTCAAACAGCCGCAATGGAAACAAGAAGCTAAGGGAAGGGTTTTCCGCTATAGAATCAAAGCTGAGGGAGCAAAGTCAATTAGCTTTGCTTATAAGAAATTTTTCCTGGCTGAAAATGCATGGCTGAAAATATACACACCTGACAGCAGTATGGTGATGGGTCCGATTGCGGGTGGAATATTTAAGACACCTGATTCATTTGCTACCGATCTATTAATCGGAGATGAAAGTATTATTGAACTTTTTGAACCGGAGGGAGCCATTGGAACATCTGTCGTTCAGATAGAAAAAGTTACTTTAGGCTACCGCGATTATTTTGCTGCTGAACAGGAAGCAGCTATTAGCAATGGCCGAACAGAAACAGCATTAGCCTGTCAGCGCAATGTCATTTGCGAAAGCAACTATACGAATGAATCTAATGCGGTAGCGTTATGCTTTTTTGGCGAAGATGGCTACACAGGACAACTGATTAATAACTCAGGAGTAATCTCTAACGCTAATTCACAAAGACCGTATTTCATAACTGCATTTCATAGTATTGAGCTCGCACCTGCTTTGATTGCATCTTCTACTGTTTTCAGATTTAAGTACCGAAGTTCGCAATGCAATAATAATATAATACCGCCCCAAAGTTCATGGTTTGTGTGGTCTATGGGAGCAGATGTAAGGGCAATTCATGAAGCTACCGATGTCGCACTTTTGGAACTCAGAACAGGTTCTTTAGGCGTATTTGGGTTCAATCAGATGCTTGCCAATAATGGAATCTGGTACTTGGGATGGTCGCGTTACAACTGTGGTCTGAATACATCTGCCGCGCCGGTAGCATGTCTTCATCACCCAAGAGGGGATTTGATGAAAATTTCGCTTTCCAGACTGCCTGTTACTACAAATCTTCCACCTACTTTTCAAATAGACCCTCCCTATAATCCTGTCAATTTTAATTTCGTAACCTTTAATAGTGGTAGCCCACAAACTATTGGTGCAGGCACTCAGCCTGGCTCTTCTGGTTCAGGCTTATTAGACCAAAATAAAAGACTTATAGGTGTATTAACAGGAGGAGCACCTGTGAACCCTTCTTGTAATAACCCAGACTACTCTTATTATGGTCGTTTTGATTTAGCCTGGGAAGGTGGTGGTACGCCAAATACACGCCTTAAGGACTGGTTAGATCCGGGTAATTTGAATGTTATGACTCTTAACTCATCACCTGCTAACTCTACTACAACTGCCGGAAGTCCAAACTTTCCTGTAACTAATTTGATAAGTGTTTCAGGAGCAGGTATGTCTGTATGTCAAAGCGGCTTAGGTTTAGGAGTTATATATGTATGATGGAGCATCCACTACTAGCATACCTAATTTAGCCAGAATTGAACAGGCTCAGTGGTCGTCAACATCGAGTAATGTACAGGTTGTTGCAAACCCATCTAATGGTCTTACTGCAACAGTATTTGCAAATACTTTTACAGGACAATGGGTTACCCTCATGGTAAGAGTTAGAAATTGTGCAGGATGGAGTGGCTGGCAATCGTTTCAGGTATTTGTCTGCAATGGCTTTAGTGGTTGGCGGTTTAGCTATGGCCCTAATCCGGGGGACGATATACTAACTATTAAAGCTGTACCCGATGAAACAAGAACAAATACGGCAGATTTGAACGGAAAACAACAAGTTCCACCAGCCTTTACTGCTATACTTTTTAACAATAGAGCAGAGGAAGTACTAAGAGGAGAATCGGACAACAATGGTCAACTAACTCTATCTGTCAGTAAATTACCAAGAGGGGTTTATTTCTTGCACATATTAGGGACTTCAGGAGAGCTATTAGAGAAGAAACAAATCCAGATAGGTGCTCCTTTGAGTTATTAATTTTTAAAAATCTTTGAAAAGATACGGTTTGTTCATACAACAAACCGTATCTTCCATTCAACTACCAAATAATTACGAACCAAATGCTTTCCAAGATAGATACCGCTCTGCTGGCTTATCTTCATGAACTCATTATCAAAGGACGCGCCGGCATGCCATCGGAAATAGCAAAACGCCTGGGCATAGGCGAGCGAACACTGTACCGCTACCTGAAACGACTCAAAGACATGGGGGCGCCGCTGTCCTTCTGTCGCCGTCGCAGGCGCTATGTTTACACAAGCGAATGGCAATTACCTGCCCCATAAAGGAGATACATATCCCGAAAGGCTTTTGTATCTTTCAGGCGAAATACTGTTGTTTATGAATCAGATTCTGGGAATTATCCCTGCCCGCTATGCTTCTACACGCTTTCCGGGCAAAGTGCTGGCCGATATTGCCGGAAAAACCATGTTGCGCCGCGTATATGAACAGGTTAGCGGTTGTAGCTCGCTGGCCAAAGTGGTGGTTGCTACCGACCATGAATTAGTGGCAGAAGAAGTGCAACGCTTTGGCGGCGAAGTAGTTTTTACGCACGAAGACCATCCCAGTGGCACCGATCGCTGTTTTGAGGCGCTGCAAAAAACGGCAGGACATTTTTCACATGTCATCAATATTCAGGGCGACGAACCTTTCATCAAGCCCTCGCAAATAGACTTAGTGGCTGAGGCACTGCAACGCGAAGGTGCAGATATTGCCACGCTGATTATCAAAGTAGATACAACCGAACAACTCACCGACCCGGGCGAGGCCAAAGTAGTACTCAAAGCTAATGGTGAGGCTATTTATTTCAGCCGTCAGGCCATTCCGCACCTGCGCGGCATTCCGTTGGAGAACTGGCTGCAACACCACACTTTTTACCGCCATGTAGGTATTTACGGCTATCGCAGCGAGGTGCTGGAAGCCATTACGCGCCTTGCGCCTTCACCTTTGGAGGAATGTGAAAAATTAGAGCAACTGCGTTGGCTGGAACACGGCTATCGTATCCAGACAGCCCTCACCAACGAAGACAGTTTCTGCGTGGAAACTCCCGAAGACCTTGTAAGAGCTGTTGAAATGGCGGAACTCTCCGGTATATAAGCAGCAGACAGGGTAAGTTGCCCTGAGGAATTTTACCCTGCACCTGCAATTGCTTTGAATTACGTGAACTATTTAAGTTCTATTGGAAAAGTTATATTTTTACTTAACCTATGTTAGGGTCTGCGGCGTTCCGTCCGACCGCTATGGGGGATTTGCACAAAAACGCAGGTGGTTTGCGCAGGTGTTTTGTGTAAGTTTTTGAAAAACAAATGTTTGCGTATAAATATCCCTGACGGCAGATGAAAGTATCGTCAAAAAAATGATTACATTCTAATTCGCTTAAAAAAATCGGAAAACCTCACGGCAAAGCGTTTGAGTGCTTCACCGCGAGGTTTTCGCAAGACTGCAAGCGGCAGTTCCTACTCTGCCAGCGCGTACAAAACGGTCAGAATGCCCGCTATGAAAGCGGCAGTAGCCAGCAGGAACACGCGCACACTGTTAATGAACATGCCCATTGCCCATTTTTGGTCGTCGGTATAGGGCTTACTGAACACATTTTCGGTTTTCATGGCTCAATGCATTTAAAGTTACTTGTGAGCAGGTTTGTGTAAAAGTTTGTGCCACAGGGCTTTTTCCTTGTTCCAAAAGAATCGGAATTGCCCAAGCAGCGTTCCGTAAACGAGTAATAACAGCTGGTATGAAGGAAACAGGAGGAGCAGGTACGTAACAGTTTTTATCCACACGGGGGTGGCTTCCGTATAGCCCAACAGTTGGAAGACGAACTTCCGCACCCACACTACCGAGCTGCCGGCAAGTGTGAAGGTCAGCAAAACGGCAAGCAGTTGGGCATTGCTTGTAATTTGCCATTTGTTTTTCAATCGCTCAAACATAGGCTTGTAGGTTAGTTGATGTGCAAAATGTATTCGGAAAGCGCTTGCAGTTCATCATCGGAAAGTTGGGCAAAGCCGGGCATTTGGGGCGCATCGCTGCGCTTTTTGCCGGGGGCTTTAATCCACTTTTTGAGTCCTTCGGGGTCATTTTTGTAAATGCTGACCATTTCGGTAACGGGCGGACCAACCACTTTAACATCTTGCGCATGGCAGGCACTGCAATTTTTCTGAAAGACGGCTTCGCCTGCGCTGCCGCCCGCGTCGGCAAGCAGTTCGCCGCTCGGGTTGTTTTGCATGGCTTGGGCGTGTTGCGCTATCAGTTCGCGGTAAGCAGCGGTTTTCTCTGCCATCAGTTCGCGGTGCGGCTCTATGGCATTGGCGCGGTAGATGTGTCTGCCGCTACCCATTACCAATACGGTTACCAGCATCAGGGAAGCCACCTTGCCGAAGTGCCTGTCCAAATGAACGGGGTTGGGCGAAGTCATATCTTGCCACATCCAATACAGTGCAGGAGCTACTAAGGCTACACCTGCCAGCAGCGTAACTACCAGCGTAGGGCTGATGCCTTTGGAAGGCAGCGTGCTAATCAGAATCGGACCGACCAATGCCACCTGAACCGCCAGCGCACCGAACGCCAGCCCGTAGAACATTTTGCGCACTTGGTAGCGGTTCAAATCGGGCAATTTTTCCTCAAATTCATACGATTGCCGACCGAAATACCAAAACAGGAACAGCCCCGTAACCGCCAGCGTGCCGACGATGAAGAACAGATAGCGCGGCAGCACGTTAGGCAACATCAACGCTTCCAAAAAGCCCTTCACCGTTCCCCATTTTTCGGGGAAAAGCATCAGGTTTACGTTGGTCAGAAAAATGAACGGAATGAACAGGAAAATCAGTGCCGATACGCCGATAATGGCTAAATGCAATTCTTTTTGCTGTGCCAACTTTTCCCAAGAATATTTGTGGGCATAGGTCAGCAGGAAAGCCACCGTAACCAACGGAATAATCATAATCCACGCAAGCCCCGTGAGGGCATTGGCAGAGTAGAAATAGATGGTGTACAGCGTGTTGATAGCCAGCAGCGGGGCAACGCCCAACACTACGGCAAGGCTTTTGTTCACCGTAACGGTTTTGGCAATTTCGTGTGCCAGCGCGTCGTAGCCTTTGTTGCGCAAGCCTTTCCACTCAAACCAGAGGGTGAGCAGCACGCCGCCGACCATCAAATCCACGAAAATGATGTGCAGCAGGAACGACACCACCAGCACGCCCACCAAAAACCATTCGGGCATGGGCAGAGGCAAGTCCAAATCTTTCGGAACGGGAACTTGCGCTAATATGAACAGCAAGGTTTTCATGGCTCTTCAAAAAATTATTGTTTCAAATTGGCTTCCGTGTTGCTTTTTTCGGCAAGTTGCTTGTCGTTGCGCTCACTTTCTTTGCGGGCAAGTATGCGTTCGGAAAGTTGTTTAATCTCTTCGGGGGTTGTTTGCACGGGCGTTCCGGCAGTTTGTGCGCCCTCTATGCTTTCAGGATAGACCTGCAACTGCGCAATGTATGACACCAATGCGTCCAACTCTTTTTCATTGCCGGGGAAGGGCGGCATGTAGTAGCGGGCATTGTGCATGTTTTTGATGTAGTTTTTCATTGCTCCTTGCGGGAACGGCTGCCCCTTGCCGCCGTACATGCGGTCAAACACCGAAACGATAGAGTTAATGCCGCTTGTGGTGTGGCAGCGGCTGCACGCTACCATGAACACATCTTTACCCGCTTCTACTTTGTTGGCTTCGGTAACTTCGCGGTGCTTCACGTAGGTGGCAAATTTGAGCACGCCTTCTTTTTGCAAGAGCGGGTATTCATCTACCCGTATGCCGTTGGAATACATGTAGTTACCGATAACGTAGGGTTTGCGGATAAATTCGCGGATGCGCTCAAAGATGCCCGCAAAGCCCAGCATCACTATCACGGGGACTACGTAGGCGTAGGCAGGGACTTGCTGCGGCTTCCAACGGCTTGCCAGTGCCACGATGAAGGAAACGCCCAACGCACCGAATATGAACTTGGTCAGCAGGTTGTACCAATCCTGAAAGTCCTGCGTACCGACCGCAACCGCCATGTTGCCAATCATCAGCGTAGGGATGACTTTGTAGTACCACAGCGAAGCAGCCAACGAAAACGGCATCCAGAACAGCATCCAGCCGCCCAAGAATCGCAAGGCTTTGTAGCGGATTTCTTCGCCTTTTTTGGTGAAAACAATGGTCAGGAAAAGCCCCATTGCGCCTGCCATTACCATTGCCAGCGGCGTGCGGAAGGCAAGTTGCGGCAAATAAATCGGGTTAGTGAAGCCGTGCACCAGCGAACGTTCGGTCAGCCAGTTGCCCGTATCCATCATAAAGCCCAAAATGCCCACAATAATTGCCATGGTAAACCATGAGGCAACACTCAGACCTACGCCCAAGAGAATGTGCTTGCCTTTGCTGCGGAAACTTGCATTGGATTTTTTCCATGTGAGGAAATAAATCAGAATCAGTACGACTTCGGTAACGAATACAATCCATTCGGTAAACCATGCGAAGAAAAACACGCGAATCAGACTGCCGATGGAATAAGGATTGATAAGCGAAGAAGACAGCCAGATGCCCACGCCCGTCATTGCGCCAATGGTAGTGGTGATAACAAAGCCTACAAACATAATTTTGTAAGCCAGTTTGTCCCAGCGCTCATCCTGTGTTTTGAAGCCAAGCCATTCCATAAAAGTTACCATAGGAATGAAACCGACTGCCAGCGCGTGGTTAATCAGCACGTGCAAAATAGCGATGATGGCTATCAGCACGCGATTGTTTAAAAAGTCAAGGTGAAATATAGGAAAGTCCATACGGCTTGTGCATTTTTAGACCTATGCAAAAGTAGCGGCAGGGGGCAGGCAAGTAAAGTCATATTTTACGGTGAAAATGGTACTTTTTACGGTTTGTAGGTCGCAAAGCCTATCTTTGCCCGAAACACCCCCTTTGTAAGCACATGTTAGAAAAATTTGAAGCCATCTGCGTGGCATTCAGCGACTTTGCATGGGGCTACCACTTGGTGGCTTTGCTGGTTGGCGGCGGTATTTTCTTTGCCGTCTATTCGGGGTTTAAGCCCTATCTTTACTTGGGACATGCCGTTAATATCCTGCGCGGCAAATACGACGATAAGGATTCCCCCGGCGACATCAGCCACTTTGCAGCCCTTTCCAGTGCCATTGCCGCTACGGTAGGCATGGGTAACATCAGCGGTGTAGCGGTTGCCATTGCCACAGGCGGACCCGGGGCGTTGTTTTGGATGTGGGTAAGCGCATTTTTCGGCATGGCTATCAAGTTTTTTGACTGTACGCTTGCCATTATGTACCGCGGCAAAGACAGCGAAGGCAACATCCAAGGCGGACCGATGTACATCATCACCGAAGGTTTGGGGCAGCGGTGGAAACCTTTGGCGATTTTCTTTGCATCGGCGGGCATGATTGGTATGTTCCCCGCTTTTCAGGCAAACCAACTCACGCAAATCATCCGCGAAGTGGTGCTGTTGCCCAACGGCTGGGCTTCGGCAGACCCTTTTACCTCTAACCTCATCACGGGCATTGTCATTACGGTATTGGTGTCCTTTGTCATTTTTGGCGGTTTGCAGCGCATTGCCGATGTGGCTTCCAAACTTGTGCCTACAATGGTGGTGCTGTACGTGGCTTCTGTGCTGTTTGTGATTCTAAGCAACATAGAAAACGTTCCCGCTTCTTTTGCGCTGATTTTCAGGGATGCCTTTTCGGGGGATGCCGTGCTGGGCGGTGCTTTGGGCGCGCTCATCCTGACGGGCGTGAAGCGGGCGGCATTTTCCAACGAAGCGGGCATCGGGACAGCACCGCTGGCACACGGGGCAGCCAAAACCACCGAACCCGTCCGCGAAGGGTTGGTTGCCATGTTCGGCCCTGCGATAGATACCCTGCTGATTTGCACCATGACCGCGCTTTCCATCATCGTAACGGGCGTTTGGCAAAACCCGAAAAGCAACGGCGTAGCCATGACGCTGGAAGCCTTTCAGTCAGCCATGCCGGGCTTTGGGCAGTACGTACTGATTGCCTGCGCTGCCATCTTCGCACTGACAACGCTGTTTACTTATTCCTATTTCGGCGGCAAGTGTTTCGGCTATTTGTTTGGCGCCAAGCGGCAACATTGGTACAACTACATCTACGTGGGCAGCATCATCATGGGCGCGGTGGCTTCGCTTACGGCAATGGTCGGGCTGATTGACGGCGCATATGCACTGATGGCACTGCCCAACATGTTTGCTGCGCTTATGTTAGCCCCCAAAGTAAAGGCAGCCATGAACGACTATTTTCAACGGATGGGGAAATGACAAACCACTACGATTACATCATCGCCGGCGGTGGGTTGGCAGGTTTGAGCCTTGCCTATGCCATTGCGCAAAGTCCTGATTTGCAGGATAAAAAGGTGCTGATTATAGACCGCGAAGCCAAAAAAAGCAACGACCGCACATGGAGCTTTTGGGCTGCCGCACCGACGATGTTTGACCACATTGCCCATCGCACATGGAAAAAAATCAACTTTGTTTCCGATACGCTTAACCGACAATTTGACCTGACCCGCTACCGCTATTCCACCATTCGCGGCATTGATTTTTACAGGGAAGTAAACCGCGTATTGCAACAGGCAGCCAATATTTCTTTCACATACGGCGAAATTACCGAAGTAGGGCAGGAGGGTGAGCAGGTGTACGCAACCGTCAACGGGCAGCGGTTCACGGGCAACTACCTCTTTGATTCGCTGTTCAGGGCGGAGCTATTCAGCCCCTACCACGCTGATTATCACTATATCCGGCAACATTTCAAGGGCTATGTCATCCGCACGCCGCAGCCTTTTTTTGATGACAACGCCATCACGATGTTTGACTTCCGAACGGAACAGAAAGACGGCGTGTATTTTTTCTACATTCTGCCCTATGCCAACAATTTGGCGTTGGTAGAGTACACGGGCTTTTCACGCGATTTGCTTCCCGAAGCCGAGTATGACCAAGAGTTGCGGGACTACATCCACAATCGGCTGCAACTGACTGATTATGAGATAGAAGAAACAGAATTTGCCGTTATCCCGATGACTGATTACCGCTTTGAGAGCCGCAAGGGACGCATCGTGCGCATAGGTGTACAAGGCGGTATGTCCAAACCTTCCACGGGCTATGCCTTCATCAGGATTCAGCGGCAAGTAGAACGGATTGTCAAGAGTTTGCGGGAGAACGGCACACCGTTTTACAAAGAGTCTTACCGCCCGCAGTTCAGGGTTTACGATGCCATGCTGCTCAACATCATGCACCGCGAGGGTTGGAAAATCGCAGAAATTTTTTCGGAAATGTTTAGGAACAATCCCATTGAGCGGGTTTTGCGCTTTTTGGATGAACAGACGCACTTTGGCGAAGACCTGCTGATTATGGCATCTGTTCCGCCGATGCCTTTTTTGCAGTCTATCCGCAATCTGTTTTTCAGCCGAAAGCCTGTGAAAAAGATTAAAAAGTATAGAAGTTGAAAGGCAGATTTACGTCTTCGGCAAACTCTTGACCACTCTCGAGCATGTCAAAGTCATTGTTTTGGTAGTACCAATTGACGGTTACTTTGCCTTTTTTGCTGCGCTGGTAGTCTTCCAGCATGTCAAAAATTTCCAGAAAACGGCGAGAGCTGCTGGTGTTGAAGTAAATCATTTTGAAGTTAAAAACGATTTCTCTGCCCGGCGTTGCCAAGTAATCGCGCAGCCATTTGATGATAGGTTGAAAAAACTCTACGGTATATTCATGGTAAGATTCACCGGAAATCTCAAGCACTCCCGACTGCGCGTCGAAGTGCACGGTCGGAATATAATTTGAGCCGGTAATCGAAAAATTCTCCATCTATCTACTTTATTTTTTTTCCTGATTGATTTGTACTGTCAGAATGAAAAAACTGTGCTCATTATCGGTCGGTAGAAATTCGTAGCGCAGGGGATTTTTGGCTTTTCTGATAACGCCTACGAGCCCTGTGCTGTCTTGGTCTTCGGGTGTTCGCAACTGCTGCCTGAAATAGCCGCGCAGTTGCTCATCGTCAAGTTGGTTAATGTAATCCAATTTCTGTTTCAGATAGTCAATTTGCTCGTTTTTTACCGTATTGCCCGAACCAACTGTGAAAGCACTCTCATCGTCATTGGTTGCAATAACAACGATGCCTTTACCGACCATTTTTTTATCAGACTCCGAATAGTCTTTTTCGGCAGAGTAGAGGTTAATGTTTTGTACCAACTCCACCATAACGCTAAAAATCCGCCGTCTTGTTATATCGCTTTCCGCTTGTTCTTTTACGTTTCTGCCCATCATGGTCAGAACATCAGTAGTCATCATACCCTGAAAAGCAAGCAGAATATGATGTTCTTCCACTAACTTGTAAAAGTCGTAAGTCGTATCGTTGTTATTTTGTTGGCTCATTGTAAGCAAATATAAGGGTTTCGGGCAAATTCAGAAATTTAAAAGGTATGACTGTTAAAAAAAATGCGCCGTTTTTTTGCAAACGGCGCATTGCTTATTGCCAACTTGTATGCGTTCTGATATTGGCTTTCAGGCTGTTAAGCATGGAGTAAAGCCCGAAATAGGTGCGGTTGAGGTACAAAGCATCTTTTGCGCCCCGCGCTTTTTTGGATTTTTTGAGTTCGTCCATTTTGGACAAGCGTTCGCCAAACTGATAGAGTTGCATAAAGTAGCTTTCATCGCCAAAATCAAAAGTTTCTTCACGGAATGGGCGAACGGTCAGGTAAATCATTTCGCTGAATGTTTCCATGAACAGTTGCTTGATGGCGGGGCTGTCGTCTTCATAAATGAAACCCAAATCGTAGAAGGTTTGCTCTAAACCTGCGGGGTCATCAAAAATGCGGGGATTGATAACGCGGAAATGGGCTTTATAATAGTCAGGCGGAATAACTTTCACACAACCAAAGTCTATGATGCCCAATGTGCCGTCGGGGCGCATCAGAAAGTTACCCGGGTGTGGGTCGGCATGTACCATCAACATGCGGTGCATTTGGTAGTCATAGAAGTCCCACAGTGCTTGCCCGATTTGGTTGCGGACTTCTTGCGAAGGGTTGTCTTTGAGGAAATCATCCAAGTGCTTACCCGACATCCAGTCCATGGTCAGAATGCGTTTGGATGTATATTCGGGATAATATTTCGGGAATGCCAGATTGGGTATGTGGGTACAGGCTTTGGCGATGCAGTCGGCACGGCTCATTTCCAGTTCATAATCGGTTTCTGCTATGAGCATGTTTTGGACTTCGCTCATGTAGAGGTCTAAGTCGCGCTCATTGAGTCCCAGAATCTGTACGGCAAAGGGGCGCACCATTTTCAGGTCGGAAGCGATGCTGTCGGCAACGCCCGGATACTGAATTTTGACGGCAAAAGTTTGTCCGCCTTTGGTTGCTTTGTGTACCTGCCCAATAGAAGCCGCATTAACCGCATCTTTGGTAAACGTGTCAAATATTTCGTTCGGGTTTTTGCCGAAAAATTGCTGAAAAGTCTTCACTACCAGCGGATAGGAAAGCGGCGGCGCAGAATACTGAGCCATCGTGAACTTCTCCTGATAGGCAGTGGGAAGCATGTTTTTATCCATGCTCATCATTTGGGCTACTTTCAAAGCGCTGCCCTTCAGTTCGCTGAGCGTTTCGTAGATGTCCTCTGCATTGTCGCGGTGCAGGTCTTCGCGGCTGACATTGCTGTCCACCAATCGCTTGGCGTAGTGCTTGATGTAGTTGCCGCCGAGTTTGACACCTGTTTTAACAAATTTGGCGGCGCGTTCGGCTTTGGTGGTTGGTATAGTGTCTTGGACTTTTGGCTTATCTTCTGCCATAACGAGTGATTTTTCTTGTAGGTATGCAAGTAGAATATAACATGCGTCGGGTGCGTGTGCATCCTAACGGTTATGTTGCCTATGTGTAAGCACTTGTTCAACGTGCAAAAACAAATTTGGCGAAGTCAAAGGCCGAATCTGCGATGTTTTTACCTAACAGGTCAAAGGAGAGATTAACGGCTTTTTCAATGGCTGCATCGGTTCTTTCAAAACTTTGGCTGTTGTCTTTTATCCAGAAACCAATGATAAATTCCATTTGCCACCAAAGAAAGCCTGCATAGCGGTCGGTCAGGAAAGGGCGGTCTGTTATTTCTCCGGTATATATGCCGTCGTTGATAATTCCTTTTACAAAACTATCAAAAGATTTTTCTAAGCGGGCAAACAGGTTCGGTTCTCCGCAGAGGCGGCGTTCTAAGCTGCCCCGCTGCTCATAGGTCATTTTGGCAAAACTGCGAACATTTTTCAGTGTTTCTATGTAACCGTAGTACATGGCAAGCATCTTTTCGCGGGCACTGTACTCTTCAAAAACGCTGTCGTTGCGCAACTTGTTAATTGTGTCGTTAAAGGCATCGTCCCATACGGCCTCTTCCAAAGCGGCAAAAGATGAATAGTGGTCGTAAAACGATTTTTCATCCATATTGAGGCTTTGCATGAAGGTAAACACAGAGGCGGGGCGTTTGCCGTGATTCAGTACGTAGCGGATGTATTCCTGCTTGATTTGTTCCATAATGAGGGATGCTGATAGCAAAAACTTTCAATTTTGATTCCACCTATTTTAACTGATTGAGCAGCTAAAAGGTTCTCAAACAATGAAAAACATTGGCTGCCGTTGTTTTTTTCGCGGGGGCGTATATACAAACCTGACAGGTTTTTAAGACCTTTTAGGTTTAAACTGCTGTTTTTCAACAACTTACCAAAAAAGCATTTTTCGCAAAATCACTTACAATTTTGCATAAGTAAGCCCCAACCGGCATTTCGGGATTTGGATGTGGGATTTCAGATTTAAAAAAATCAGCAAAAATATTTTACAAATTAGCGCAATTGGTTTGCGCAAGATTAGGCATGTAACCCTGACGAATCTTGGATGCCCGTCAGGTTCTGCCTATGCCATGCATTCCATTTAGCCAGATGCTCAGGCAATGGTTTTACCCTCCGCTTACAGGCGGAATCAGTGCGATTTCGTCGGTTGGGCGAATGATGTAGTCGGGCAGTGCATACTCGCCGTTGATGGCCACCGCTACCGATTTAAGTGCGCCCATCATTGGGTAAGTGGTTTTCAGTTCGTTGAGCAAATCGGCTACGGTGTAATGTTCCTGTGCAATTTGCCACTCCAACGACGATGTGCTGAGTTGTTCGCGCAGAATCCCGAAAAGTAGAATGGAAATTTTCATGCAAACAAAAATACAATTTACCGCGCCTAACAAAAAATGAACAGATAATTGCTTTGTATGCGGATGCCTTGTTATCTTGTCTTATCAATCAGCTATTCCTCAATTACGCTTTTTGTTGGTTTACCAAAAAGTTTACCTTTTTTTCATGGGCAAATGGCTTCATGCAATTAGCTTTTGTGTAGTATGGTGCGCGTTTTCAATTACTGCCTGCGCGCAGGGCGATGGTCAAAAAGGCATTGACCATTCGTACAAACCACTGACCCTAAAATTGGATGACAGCGGCAACAAGTATGTCCGTTTTATTATTTGGCATCACTTCTGGCTGAGTCGTACGCAGAACAACCCGGGTACGCGTTCCTATACGGGAGAAGATATGCCTGCATCGGTTGATTTTGGGGTGCGGCGTTCCCGTTTTTTGGCCTATGCACAGGTTTCTCCTCGCTTTTTAGTGCTGACCCACTTCGGCATTAACAATCAGAATTTTGCCTCCGGCGGCGCTCCCGGTACAGATGCAACCAATCAGGTAATTTCCGGCAACAAAAAACCGCAGATTTTTTTTCATGATATCTGGACGGAGTACATGATTGCCGATAAAAAACTCTATATCGGTACGGGTTTGCACTATTGGAACGGCATTTCGCGCATGAGCAGCCACAGTACGCTAAATTTTATGACCATGGATGCGCCGATTTTTAACTGGCCGCTGATTGAAAACAATGACCAATTTGCCCGCCAGTACGGCGTATATGCCAAAGGGCAATTGGGAAAGTTTGACTATCGGATTGCCGTTAATAAGCCGTTTCTGTTTGACCGACAGCCGCTGGAAAACCGCGCTTTTGGTACGGCAACCGAAAAAGCAGCGTTCTCGGGCTATTTCAATTACATGTTCAAAGAAAGTGAATCCAACAAACTGCCTTTTTTTGTAGGCAGTTACCTTGGCGCAAAAACGGTTTTTAACATTGGTGCGGGCTTTTACTACCATCCCGAATCTACGGCCAGTCTGCAAAATGGGGTTAAGACAAAGCACGATATCGTGCTATGGGGTGCCGATTTGTTCTACGACCGGCCGTTGAATGGCGGTAAAAATTTTCTCTCGCTGTATTCGGTATTCTACAATTACGATTTCGGCCCTAACTACCTGCGCAATATTGGCATATTGAATCCTGAAATCAATTTTAACCCGACCACCGTCTCCTTTAACGGCCCCGGCAATGCACAGCCAACCATCGGGACGGGGCAAATCTGGTACACGCAGGTTGGTTTTGGGCTTCCCAAGTTGAAAAACGGTACACAGTTTATGCCTTATGCAACGCATACGTGGAAAAATTTTGAGTATCTCAACCAGCCATCTCATCAGTTTGATATTGGTTTTCAATGGTTTATTAATCAGCATAATGCCAAAATATCGCTGCAATATGGCGCAAGACCTGTGTACGACCTGAACCGCAATAAACTTGGCAAACTCTACGGCGAGTGGATTTTGCAAACCCATATTTTTATTTGATTCACCTTTTTACCTACCCACGAAAATGAAAACATCGGAAGAAACCGAACACTTGCGCCAATATTGGCGGCGAAACCTGCGCATCTTAGCCGTATTGCTTGGCATATGGCTGCTTGTATCGTGCTTTTTGAGTATTTTTTTTGTAAAAGAGCTGAATGCTTACCGATTGGGTGGCTTTAAATTAGGCTTTTGGTTTGCTCAGCAAGGCTCTATTTATATTTTCCTTGCATTAATCGTCATCTACGTTCGTCAGATGAACAAGTTAGACAAGGAATTTGATGTTGATGAAAAATAAACATAATCGGCCGCTTTAAACAAATCAATCTCATGGATGTTCAAATTTGGACTTATATCATTGTAGGGCTGAGTTTTGCGCTGTATATCAGCATTGCACTCTGGACACGAGCAAACTCTACCAAAGAATTTTATGTGGCAGGCGGTGGTGTTTCTCCGCTGGCCAACGGCATGGCAACAGCCGCCGATTGGATGTCGGCAGCCTCTTTTATTTCAATGGCCGGCATTATTTCATTTGCAGGCTACGACGGCTCGGTGTATCTGATGGGTTGGACGGGAGGTTACGTGTTGCTGGCACTGCTGCTTGCTCCTTACTTGCGCAAGTTTGGCAAATTCACCGTCCCTGATTTTATCGGGGAACGCTATTATTCCAACGTAGCGCGGACAGTAGCCGTTATTTGCGCTCTTTTTGTTTCGTTCACCTACGTAGCAGGGCAAATGCGCGGCGTAGGCATTGTATTTTCCCGCTTTCTGGAAGTGGATATCAACACGGGCGTAATTATCGGGATGTTCATCGTGCTGTTCTATGCCGTACTGGGCGGTATGAAAGGTATTACCTACACGCAGGTGGCGCAGTATGTTATCCTGATTTTTGCCTACATGGTTCCGGCAATTTTTATTTCTATCCAACTGACGGGCAATCCCGTGCCGCAATTAGGCTTTGGCGGCACACTGGCAGCCGAACCGGGCGTTTATCTGCTCGACAAACTTGATGGGTTGAACCGCGAATTGGGCTTTACCGAATATACCGACGGTTCTAAGGCGCTGATAGACGTATTTGCCATCACCTTTGCGCTGATGATAGGTACTGCCGGATTGCCGCATGTGATTGTGCGCTTTTTTACGGTTCCCAAAGTGCGTGATGCCCGCTCCTCTGCGGGGTATGCGCTGCTGTTTATTGCCATCTTGTACACCACAGCGCCTGCCATTGCAGCATTTGCCCGCACCAATCTGATTCAGACCGTCAGCAATCAGCCATACGCCGCTATGCCTGAGTGGTTCAAAAAATGGGAGACAACCCAACTGATTAAGTTTGAAGACAAGAACACGGACGGCTTGATTCAGTACGTGGCCGATAAGGATAAAAATGAGTTGAAAATAGACAACGATATTATGGTGCTTGCCAATCCGGAAATTGCCAAGCTGCCCAATTGGGTAATTGCGCTGGTAGCAGCCGGTGGTTTGGCAGCAGCACTCTCTACGGCAGCGGGCTTGTTGCTGGTGATTTCCGCCGCAATTTCGCACGACTTGCTCAAAAAGCAGTTGATGCCAAAAATTACCGAAAAGCAGGAGTTGCTCGCGGCGCGTAGTGCATCAGTGTTTGCCGTGGTTATTGCGGGCTATTTCGGCATCAATCCTCCCGGATTTGTGGCGGCAGTAGTGGCGCTGGCATTTGGGCTGGCCGCTGCTTCATTTTTCCCTGCCATTATCCTCGGCATTTTCTACAAGCGCATGAACAAAGAAGGTGCTGTGGCGGGTATGGTAGGCGGCTTGCTGCTCATGATTTACTACATGCTGGCGTTTAAGTTCAATGCCTTTGGCGAAACTACTCCCAAAGACTGGTGGCTGGGCATTTCTCCCGAGGGTTTCGGAACGGTTGCGATGTTTGCCAACTTCTTTATTTCCATTGTGATTAGTGCCTTCACACCGCCGCCGCCCGTGCGTGTGCAACATTTGACCGAAAGCATACGCTACCCGAAAGGAGCCAAGGCCGCATCAGGGCATCACTGATGGCAAGTTATTGCTGATATACACAAACCTGACGGGTCTTATAAGCCCGTCAGGTGGAAGGATTACCCGCAGGTGTGTACACGAAAATCAGGAAAAATTCAGCAAACAACTGATAGTACTTTTACCTCACGTTATCACATTTGCCCGCTTTCCATTGCGAAATACCGTTTCGCAACGCCTCGGCAGCATTGCGGTAAGTCATTCCGTCGCAGCCACAGACAGCCGCAGCGGTAGAGCTTGAATAGCTGCCGGCACGCACATCTGCCGGTCGGTTCTTTTTACACTCCAATTTGTTGAGCCATTCCAAATCATAATTGGCGCGGCTTATCAGTTCGCTGCGTGTACAAAGGCCGGTTTTGTAGGTATAATCGGCGTTTCCGGTGGCATAAATCAGGTATTCTTCGCCTTTGAAAAACAGCCAGTCGCAGGAACTGAACCCTACTTCTATGTAGATATTGCGGTCTTGCAGTACAACGCCTTTCCAAAGTTGGATAACATCAAAAATGGCGTATTTTTTTACGCCCATATCCACAAATCCCGTGATTTTGCCATGAAATACGGCATCTGCATTTTCAAAAGCCTTTTGTACTGAAACAACGGAGTCGCTGCATTTGCAGGCGATGTAGTTATCGTTGGCAAAGTCGCCTTGTTCAATCCGCCCGTCGGGATAAATCATTACACCTCTGCCGTGCCGTTTGCCCATTTTCCAATCGCCCATGTACTTGGCACCGCTCGGCCAAATGCGCACGCCATAGCCGTTGGGCTCGTCGTTTGCCCATGTGCCTTCATGTGAGCCGCCGTCGGCAGAGGTTAATTTGCCCTCGCCGTGTCTTTTATCGTTCAGAAATTCGCCTGCGTAACGGTCGCCGTTTGGCCAGGTGTAGAGTCCGTAGCCGCTGCGTTTGCCCTGCACCCAGTTGCCGTCGTAAATGCTGCCGTCTTTGCCTGTGTAAGTGCCGCGTCCGTCCATCAGGTCGTTGCGCCACATGCCTACGTATTTGCTGCCATCCGGCCAGATGAAAGTGCCGCGTCCGTGCCGTTTGCCTGCGCGGTAATTACCCGCATATTTACCTGTTTGCGTGGAGTCCTTTTTTTGAGCGTATGCCGATGATAAATCAAGACAGAAAAACAGCAAAAAAACTGCCCCGATGCGTAGCAGATGGGTTATTGTCATCATGTTGTGTACTTATCAATGTATCAAACGAATTTAAAGCAAAGTGGGTTATTTGCGGATAACTTTGTTTAAATTTTGCCCACATGGAAATGAAAAAATGATGGATACGGCATTTATTTCAGGCGTTCTTTTTCCTGCCATTCTGGCGGTACTGATGTTGGGCATGGGCATGACGCTCAGCCCTGCGGATTTTAAGCGTGTGGCTGTTTTTCCGAAGGCGGCACTGGCAGGCTTGGCAAGTCAAGTGTTGCTTTTGCCGCTGCTTGGCTGGCTGATTGTGAGCGTGTGGCCATTGCCAACGGTTATTGCCTTAGGGGTGATGATAATAGCTGCCTGCCCGGGCGGTGCTACTTCCAACCTGATTACTTATTTTTCGCGCGGCGATGTGGCGCTCTCTATTACGCTCACGGCGCTTTCCAGTGTCGTAACGGTTTTTTCTATCCCTTTGATTATCAATGCTTCACTTGCTCATTTTACGGGTGAGGGACAGGAAATCCAATTACCTGTTGTCAAAACCATCATTCAAATCATTACCCTGACTGCCCTGCCTGTGAGCATCGGTATGTTGATTAACGGGCTGTTTCCGCGTTTTGCCCGTTGGTTTGAAAAGCCGATGAGTTGGATTTCTGCCCTGTTCATCATATTGGCAGTAGCATTAATTGTGGTTGTAATTCAGCAACGGGGCAGTGTTTGGGATTTTATCGCACAGGCAGGCCCGGTAGTACTGGTGCTGAATCTGGCATCGCTTACCTTGGGTTTTCTGATAGGGAAAATACTTCAACTGCCTGTTAGTCAGTCAATTACCATATCCATAGAAACAGGGATTCAGAACGGCACATTAGGCATTACGATTGCTTCCAGTCCCTTTTTGCTCAATCGCCCCGAAATGGCAGTGCCCGCAGCGGTTTATGGTATTACGATGTGCATCACAGGTGTGGCTGCTATTTGGTTTTTTCGTCGGCAGGCAACCCATTAGCTTGAAAGCGGAGTTGAAATTCGGCACTCTTTCCTAAACGTGTCTACCTAAAATTATCTACCTTTCTGTATGCTTCTATCAAGGCGCGTTCCCCCTCTTTGCCGGGCTTGGCATTGCCGTGCTCCATGCCTAAAATGCCTTTGTAGCCTTTTTCGTAGATGTACTTAAACACGTTTAGGTAGTTGATTTCACCGGTGGCAGGCTCTTTTCGCCCGGGATTATCGCCAATTTGGATGTAGCCGATTTCGTCCCAGCAAAGCTCCATATTGCTGATGAGATGACCCTCGTTTCGCTGCATGTGGTAGATATCGTACAGAATTTTGCATGACGGACTTTTAACTGCCTTGCAAATCATGTAGGCTTGGTCGGAGTTGCGCAAGAACAGGTCAGGCGTATCGCTGAGCGGCTCGAGAACCATGACTATACCGTGCGGTTCCAAAATATCAACAGCGCGGCGCAGGGTATCTATTACGTTGGCTGTCTGGATGCCGATGGGCAAGCGACGCTCAAAATACCCCGGTACTACCGTTACCCATTTGGCATTGACGCGCTTGGCGGCTGCCACGGCTGCCTGACAGGTTTTAAGGAAGTTATCGCGAAATTCGGGCTTGCCTGTGGTGAGTGAGGTTTTCCAATTATCGCCGCCGTCAATCACGAAAACGCCCATTTGCATGTTTAATTTGGCAAGGGCTTCGCCTATTTTCACTTGTTCCGATGCAGGGCGTTGCAGTAAACCGTTATCTTCCAGTGCAGTAAATCCCTCATCTGCCATAAATTTCAGTTGCTCAATCAGGTCTTTGCCTGCGTGTTGCTCAAACATGCCAAAGTGGGGTGCATAGTTCAAATTAAACTTATGCTTGGCAGCAGCACCAAACGATTGGGAAGCCAAAGCAGAAAGAGCCGTTCCTGCAACTGTTGTTTTAATGACAAAATCGCGTCGTTTCATGGGTTTGCACTGAATTTGGAAATGCTGTCCACATTTTGTTGAATATGGCAGATAAATTTTCAGCAATAAAGATACGCAACAAATGCAGCGCGCCAAACGGCTACGGCGTTTTCACGATTTTTTGGGTGAAGTAATACCGCTTGTCAAATATCATCGTAACGGTGAGCACTTGCGGCGGCAGGTGGGCAGGCAGCGAAATATTGAGCCGATTGTCGCCCGCAACTACTACGGTAAGGTTTTTCTCGGCAGCTACGATGCGTCCGCTTGAATCGGTAATGAAATATTGCACGTGAACGGGGCGGTTCAGGTAAAATTCCGCCCTAATTTCCGTTGTTGCGGGGTTGGGCGAAAGTTTCACCCCGTAGTTGTGCTTGCCGTCCATTTCGGCAGCACTCAACGGTGCGGTTTTTGTCAGGCGCACGGCATAAATGCTTGCATCGGCTGTTGTAGTATTGGTTTGGTTGGCACTGAACGGGTTGGCGGAAGGGCTGTTAATGCCGCCCAAAATATGCCCTACGATGAATGAGTTTTGGTTGATGTTGTTCAGTTTGAAAATTTTTGAAGGGTATTGCGGCAAGTTCGGGTTGGGAATGAATTCCGAACCCGCGCCTTTGAGTCCGGGCATTTCTACGGGCAACAAAAATTCTTTCAATGTGCCGTCGGCATAGCGCGTCAGCAGGCTGACGGTTCTTACAAAAGGCACTAAATTGTCTTGCACAAGCGTGTTATCGCGGTAGAAATATTGGCTGATGCCGCCGAAAAACAAGGTGTGCATTTCGTTGGCGGTGCTGTCGTAGAGGCAGGTTTTGGCACTGTGGTAGTGGCTCAGGTATTGGCTGAATGAGGTAACGGGCGTGTAGCCGCGTTCGGTGATGTCCACAGGATAGAGAAAAGGCAAATCCGCATTGATTTGGAAAACCCCTGCCGAAATGGTATATCCAACGCTGCGGTCGGGAAAAATTTGTGGCAACAGGTTAAAATCGCGACGGCGCAAGTGGATGGGGTCGGTAACGGCGCTGTAATTAGCGTAGCTCAATTGCGTGCCGCTGTTGTTGAGTGTAAACTTGCGGATTTGGTTGGTATAGGCTTGCGTAAAAGTAGGGTTGTTCATCGGGTTGTAGCGCCCGTCGAACCTGTGCCCGCCGACCAAGTAGTAGAACCGCCCGATTTTGCCCATTTGTCCGCCCGTTACGGCGAAAACGTCGTCGGTTATCTGTTTGAAAAAGGGCGCAATGTTGTTATTGCCCGATACAATGGCATTTATCAGACCCGATACGCGCACAGAAGTCAGGTGCGGAAAGGTGATATGGTCGTTGGCAGTGGCGGAAAATCCGTAGCCGCCCGTTAGGTAGAGCGTATCGCCGTCCTGATAAAAGTTCATATTCGTAGATTGCATCTGTTCGGCAAGCCTGCCGCTCAGATTATTGACCGAAGTGCGCCAAAATCGCCTTTCGTTCACGTCAATCACCATAATTTCGGTATTGTTGGCGGCTTGCGGGAATGAGGCATTGGGTTGGCGGGCATGGATGCCGTCTCTGCGTCCGCCGATGATGAGCCACTTGCCCTCGTGCTGCGCAAATGCGTAAGAGTGAATGCCCGGCAGGTTGGGAATGACAACGGGTTCTAACGAAACGCTGTAACCGAAGGTGTTTTGCCCTTGCACGCCGTAGCCGATAAGTCCGAAAAACCATGTAATCATCAAAAAATACGGTCGCATACGTCTTGATTTCAATCATGGCAAAGATGGGAAAAATGCCGCACGTGAAAAGAAACTTTTATTACATAATCGGCTGTATGCTGTGGGCAGTTTTGCAGGGTACAAGTCGCGCCCAAGCGCTTGTTTTTGAGCACGGGCAAATGGGAACGCTGTTTCGCATCCAAATCATTGCCGATGACAGCGCCCGTGCGGCAGCGGCGGCAAAGGCAGCCTTTAACCTGTTGGATTCGCTCAACCTCATCATGAGCGACTACCGCTCGGACAGCGAACTCAACCGCCTTTCCGCTACGGCAGGCAGCGGGCAACGAGTAGTGGTCAGTCCCGCGTTATGGGAGGTGTTGCAACTGTCGCAAGCAATTTCCCGATTGACCGACGGGGCGTTTGATGTCAGCATCGGCGCACTGACGCAACTCTGGCGGCGTGCCGTGCGCCAAAAAGAACTGCCCGACCCGCAGCGATTAAAGGCAGCCCTTTCCGCCACGGGCTACCGCTATATCCGCCTCTATCCCAAAGAGCGTAAGGTCAAACTCACCCGCAAAGGCATGAAATTAGACCTCGGCGGCATTGCCAAAGGTTATGCCAACGCACAGATGCAACAGGTTCTGCGTCAATACGGCTTCCGAAAAACCCTGATTGAAGGCGGCGGCGACCTGCTGGCAGGCGATGCCCCCGACGGCACAAACGGCTGGCGCGTGCTGGTGGGCAGCGATACGGTCAGTTTGCAAAGGGCGGCGCTTGCCACCTCAGGCGATGATTTTCGCTTTGTGGAAATTGGCGGACACCGCTACTCGCATGTCATCAATCCGCGCACGGGCATGGGCGTAACGCACCGCACGCGCGTATCGGTCATGTGTGCCGATGCTGCTCTTGCCGACGCGCTTTCGTCTGCTTTTTCCGTCATGGGCGAAGCAAAAAGCAGCCGATATGCCCCTCGCTTGCAGCGAAAATATGATTTTGCGTTTGTTTGGCATTTAAGGTAAGTAAGGGGACGCGAACTATTCACTATCCATTTGATAATCAGTGGATTTTGTGTGAAAATACCCCAAATAAAACATTAGCGTAAAAAACACATCTTTGGATTGTATTTTTCCAAGATTCCATCGCATATTTTGCGTTAAATAAAAAACCTCCCACAGCCATGCGGGAGGTGTAATTATTCAGAAAACATGCTCGAAACAAACGATTAACCTACACTGCCTTCCAAACTGATGGCAAGCAGTTTTTGCGCTTCTACGGCAAACTCCATCGGCAACTGGTTCAATACCTCTTTACAATAGCCGTTTACAATCAGAGCTACGGCTTCTTCGGTGTCAATGCCGCGCTGGTTGCAGTAGAAAATCTGGTCTTCGCCGATTTTTGAAGTAGTGGCTTCGTGCTCTACTTTGGCAGTTTTGTTTTCAACTTCAATGTAAGGGAAAGTATGTGCACCGCACTTGTCGCCCATCAGCAGAGAGTCGCACTGGGAGAAATTGCGGGCATTCTCCGCGCGCTTGCTGATTTGTACTAATCCGCGGTAGGAGTTCTGGCTGTGTCCGGCAGAAATACCTTTGGAAACAATGCGGCTGCGGGTATTTTTGCCAATGTGAATCATTTTAGTGCCTGTATCGGCTTGCTGGCGGTTGTTGGTAATGGCTACCGAATAAAATTCACCTACCGAATTGTCGCCTTTCAGGATGCAGCTTGGATATTTCCAAGTAATGGCAGAACCTGTTTCTACCTGCGTCCATGAAATTTTTGAATTGTCGCCTAAGCAGATACCGCGTTTGGTTACGAAGTTGTAAATGCCGCCTTTGCCTTCTTTGTCGCCGGGGTACCAATTCTGAACGGTTGAGTACTTCACTTCGGCATCTTTCATGGCTACGATTTCCACTACGGCGGCGTGCAGTTGGTTCTCATCGCGCATGGGAGCGGTGCAACCTTCCAGATAGCTTACGTAAGAAGCCTCATCGGCAACTATCAGCGTGCGCTCGAACTGACCTGTGTTGGCCGCATTGATGCGGAAATAGGTAGAAAGCTCCATCGGGCAACGCACGCCTTTGGGGATATAGCAGAACGAACCGTCGCTGAACACGGCAGAGTTCAAGGCTGCATAGTAGTTGTCGTTTACAGGCACCACCGAACCGATGTACTTGCGCACTAATTCGGGATGCTCGCGGATGGCTTCGCTCATGGAGCAGAAAATAATGCCTAACTCGGCCAGTGTTTCTTTGAAGGTAGTAGCTACCGAAACGCTGTCAATCACGGCATCAATGGCAACCCCTGTGAGGCGCTTTTGCTCGGAAAGAGATATGCCGAGCTTCTCGAAAGTTGCCAGCAACTCAGGGTCTACTTCGTCTAAACTGTTGTATTTCGCTTTTTTCTTAGGTGCAGAGTAGTAGATAATATCATTGAAATCCACCTGTGGATAGCTAACGTTTGGCCATTTCGGTTCTTTCATGGTCAGCCATTGGCGGTATGCTTTCAAACGCCATTCGGTCATCCATTCCGGCTCTTCTTTTTTGGCAGAGATGAAGCGGATAATGTCTTCGCTCAATCCTTTGGGAGCTTCTTCGGTCTCAAAGTTGCTGACAAAGCCGTATTTATACTCCGAATTGGTGAATTCTTCTAAAATCTGGTTGCTCTGATCCATATGTTTCCGGTGGAATAAAAAGTAGTATGAGTACGCAAAGATACTAACAAACAACTATTTAAAATTGTTCTAAATACAAGTAAAACAAAAAAATTTCGCTGCCGAACAATTGCGAACAGATTCGGGTTAATTGCTTAATTTTGAAGGCTTAGCATGATTCGCCCCGTAATTTTGAAAAAATTGTAATTCGTTACACATGAAGCAGTACAACCTCAAAGTAAAAGATATTACGCAGGAGACCGAAGATACCGTAACACTGCATCTCAAACAACCGCTTTTCAGCAAAATCAAATATAAACCCGGGCAATTTTTGACCCTCATACTCACCATCAACGGTAAAAGTGTGCGCCGTGCTTATTCCATGAGCAGTTCTCCGCACGTAGATGAAACTCTTTCTGTGTCTATCAAGCGCGTGGAAGGCGGGCTGGTTTCCAACTATGTGAACGACCACATCAAAGTTGGCGACTACGTGGATATTTTGGAGCCCATGGGCAATTTCTTCTTGGAGCCAGATAAGAACTTAAAGCGGCATATCGTGCTGTTTGGCAGCGGCAGCGGCATTACACCACTGATGTCTATTGCCAAAAGTGTGCTGCTGATAGAGCAGCAGAGCGTCGTGTCGCTAATTTATGGCAATAAAACGATGGAAACGGTCATTTTCCGCCAAAAATTGGAGGAAATGCAGAAGAAATACGGCGAACGTTTCAAAGTTGTTCATGTGTTGAGTCGCGCCGAGGATAACGACTGGCACGGCTATAAGGGACGGATAGATAAAACGCTGGCCATCAATGTTTTAAACCTGCTTCCTAAGTTTGATGCCGATAAAACCGAGTATTTTATGTGCGGCCCCGAAGGCATGATGGATCAGGTAATGGAGGCTTTGCACTACCTCAGAGTGCCCAAAGAACGCATCCATCGCGAAAGTTTTTTCAGCCCCGTTGCCGAAGAAGCCAAAGACGAGGCCGCACTGAAAGCCTCAGGCATTACCGAGCAGCAGGTTACTATTATTCTGGATGGCGATGAGTATCAGGTAACGGTTAAACCTACACAATCTATTTTGGATGCAGCGCTGGATGCAGGGATAGACATGCCTTACTCTTGCCAAAGCGGCCTTTGCACAGCCTGTCGCGGCCAGAAAAAATCGGGCGAAGTGAAAATGGATGAAGACGAAGGTCTTTCTGAAACCGAAATTAAAGAGGGCTATGTACTCACCTGCGTATCGCATCCGCTCAGCGAAAATGTGGTGATAGAAATTGGATAATCAGTTGATTACCAATAGATGAAATCCTAAGGGTGAGGCCTGCCCTTAGGATTTTTTGTTTGATGCCGAACAATCAGGTAACGACTTTTCAGGCATCTAACCCATGGTTCAAAGCCTACCAAACAGCATTTTCAACAGCGGCAAACAGGCTGTCGGCTTGCTGTTGCAGTACTATGGTGGTGGCAATGGCGGTTGCTATTTTGCAGTAGGTAGCAGGGTCATCCATCTGTCTGCCTTTGCGGTCTTTCAGGTATTTTTCCAACACCTGATAACCGCCGATATGATAGCGCCACATTTCGGGTGTTACTCCGTGAAAACGCTGTTGGTCATTAATCCATATGCAGGCTGAGGCCTCGTCGTAGCGTGGTTTTTCAATCACGTCATCTCCTTTGCCAAGATATTTGACAATTGGGCGGTTGAGTTCGGTGCTTTGGAGCATGTGTAGTTGCGCTAACTGATTGCCAAGCGCTGCCATTTGTAAAAACAAAGTTTGGTCTTTGGCAAAGGGTATGCGTGGGAAGTCAATTTTGAGAAACTCACCGTATTTGGTGCGGTAATGGTTACTGTACAGTACGCCATAACAATAGTAGAAAATCTGCTCGGGAGTAGGGCGCTGCCCATAGGTACTTGCGAGCCGCTCAAAAACCTGCGTTGCAATGTTAGGCTTCCGGCTTATGTACTCCTCCTCAGGCTCAAAAAGTATCATTAACGGCATCCCTGTTTTTTTCTTTTCCTGACGGGATGGGTAGAGGTAGAGGGGAGCTATTTCCAAAGCTCCTTTCGCACTAAAAAAAGCGCGATTATCAACGATGTTATTCACCACAAGCGCATGAGTATATAGACCTTCACCTGAAAATTGCCTCATGTAACACAATCCGATATTCTCTTTCAACATATGCTGCATTACCTCTCTGCGCGGCCAGTCAATTAAATCATCGGAGTAGGCAATAAATCTTTTGTCAAACGGCCGATAGGTGAATTGCTTTATTATCTGATGGACATCGCCTTGCGACATTAACTTTTTTCTTGCATCTGCCAGTTTCCAGTCGCGGTTGTCTTTCAGTGCAAAAGTTTGGGCAACCAGCTCATCGGGTATGTTTCTGTTGGTGAACAGGCGGAGTCTTTCCTCTAAATCTGCCGCTTTAAATGTAACCACAAAATCATCGCGATGTGTTTTGATGCCTGTTGAATTGACAGGAAAAATATCAGGGATACTCAACCAGTCATTGTAGTGCTCAATGCCTTGTGTGGCCTGTTTCACAAAGAAATAGTGTGGGCTTACGGGCTGCAAACTGTCATAATCCGACAGGTTAAATGCAGCATTATCCAACCATTCATACTTTGATTTTCTGCGTCCGAATATATCGCGGTGGAATACTTTGCAGCCCTTTGCATGGGGTTGTTTAACGAAAATAGCAATGGCTGTACCTTTGGTTATGTCAAATATGTTTTCGTCTTTGCTGCCGTCGGGTGATTTTTCTTTCTTCTGGCTGTCGCCGTGCAAATCAATGATGTAAATTTCATTGAAAGTCTGCATCAGGCTTTGCCTCATACCCGGAAACGTAACATTGCTCAGGTAGCCGTGGTTGGTAATCATCGCAACCACACCTCTGCCGGCCTTTTGGATTTTCCACTGGGCAAATCGCAGAAACTTTACGTAGTCGTCCTGCAACAGTTTGGGGTTTTTCTCTTGCAGTTTTTGTCCGTCTACTTTGTAATAACTCTGCGCCCCGTCTAAATCGTGTTTAAGCAGTTTTTCTGTCCATTCGCTGTAATTGGCCGAATTGGCACTGTAAGGCGGATTACCCATAATTACCAGAACAGGCTCACTTTTTTTGATTCTGCCGGCCTGATGGCTTTCTTCGCTGAGGCTTTCCAGTCCGGGGATTTGGGTTTGTTGCAGGTCTTCCATGTCGAGCGTATTGGTGAGGTATAGTTTGAATCGCTCGTCATTGCGCATCGTATAGCCCAGTTCTTCCAGCAAAAAACTGATTTTGATATGCCCGATGGCATAGGGAGCCATCATCAGTTCAAAGGCATAAAAATTTTTGAGGATGTGCTCGCTGATAAACTTTTTTGTGCCGCCGTTGCCGTATTTGTCCTCAAATTCGCTGACTGCCAATTTAATGGCTTCGGCAGGGAAAGTGAGTGTACCGCCTGCGGGGTCAAGCAGGGTAACTTCGCGTGCTGCCAGCCCGTCGGCAAGCCCGAAATGAGTGTGGAGAATGCTGTGTACGCTGCGCACAATGTAGCGCACCACCGGTTCGGGCGTATAGTAAACACCGCGTTTTTCGCGGGTAGAAGGGTCGTATTCCGTCAGAAAAGTTTCGTAAAAATGCACAATCGGGTCATCGCCTTTACCTGCTTTGTAGTATTGGTGCAAAATGTTTTTGACATCCGCTGCGTTGAGTACCTCGGCAATGTCATCCACCATTACTTCCATATTGGGCGGCAGGTCGCTCTGCGACACAAAACGAAAAATATTGCGCAAAATTCCTATTGTTTTAGGAATCAGGTCATAAGCCAATTTTCGGTTAAACCCGTTGGTGCTGCGTGTCCGTGCGGCAAACAGCCCGTAGGTGATGGTTTGTGAAAACAGGTCGGCAAAATCAGTTTCTTTCAGGTTGGCCACCAGAAATCGTTTGAACGTATCGTAAAAACCGTAGAGTTCGCCTCTGCCGCTTTGCCGCTGGGTCATTTCGAGGCTGATGACTTCATCGCGCAGGAAGCGGGTACGCTTGGCTAATTCGCGGGCAAGTTCTTCGGAAGTACGTACACGGGGCAGCACAAAGCTGAAGAACTTGTCCAGCAGTGCGAGCAGTTGCGCTTCGTTTTCCACAGGCGGTGCAATTTTCTGTCGTGCCAATCCGCTGCGGGCAATAAAGGTTTTGTTAATTAATTCACCGTTGCGATAGAGGCGAAACTCATAAAAATCGGTCAGGATGAGGTTAGGAAAAGTGCTGCGATAGCGCCTGAGTTGTGCACTGTTTTCAACTGCATCTAAGTTTTCGCCGGGTTTTTTGGCTTCTATGTAGCCCACAATATTTTCCTTGCCGTCCCAGATGCGGAAGTCGGGGTTGCCGGCTTCGGTTTGTTTGGGTAGCGTAGTAATATGTATATTTTTCCTGTTGATACTTTCTGCAAATGCCTGCAAGAGCGATTCCAAAGTGGTGTAATAGCTTTCTTCGCGCGCATCGCCGCGTTCTGTCTTGTCAAAAATTGCTTGCAGATAGGTTTGAATCATTGCCGACAGGTATTTGTTATATAAGGTGTATCTTATTGACTTGCACAAAATAAAGGTTCTTTGCCGATATTCTGATTGGCGGGGGGGGTAGTGTACCTGCACTGTCTGAGGTTTGTGCCGTAAAAACAATTTTTTCTCTGAAACGCATAAACAAATTTAAATATGTATATATTTGCATCTGAAAATGACCGCTCTTACAGAATCGTATGGAAAATCAAGACTGGCTGCAACGCTGGAGTACGGCAACTTATCAACTCACAGCGCTGATTATCATTGTATTAGTATTTTTCTTGGTTCAGATTTGGTTCTTATTGAATCCGCCTGCACCCAAGCAAGATTTAACCAATCATCCTTTCTTACAACAGGCTGCCGAGAATCCGGTGCCTGCGGTAGCAGTGGCGGCACTGTGGAAAGCACCAGACATCGGTAGTTTGCCTGCCAACGAATCGGGGGACAGCATTCGCTACGGCCGCGAACTGATTGCCAACACTGCGGCTTATTTCGGCCCTAACGGTTCGCTGGGGCATACTACCAACGGCATGAACTGCCAAAACTGCCACTTAGACGCTGGTACACGCCCTTGGGGCAATAACTACGGTGCCGTTTGGAGTACTTATCCTAAGTTTCGTGCGCGTTCCGGCAGCATGGAAAGTGTGGAAAAAAGGGTGAATGACTGCTTTGAACGAAGCCTGAACGGTAAACCCCTGCCCGAAGACGGCAAAGAAATGAAAGCCATTGTTGCTTACATGCGCTGGTTGGGGCAAGACGTGCCCAAAGGCAAAGCCCCCGAAGGCAGCGGCATTATAGAACTGCCCTACATGGACCGTGCGGCAGACCCCGTAGCCGGTAAGGAGCTCTACGAACAGAAATGTGTTGTTTGTCATCAAAAAGACGGTCAGGGCGTGCTGGCTCCTGATGGCAAAACCTACACCTATCCGCCGTTGTGGGGCGAGCACAGCTACAATGTCAGTGCAGGTTTGTATCGCCTTTCCCGACTGGCCGGCTACTTGAAAGCCAATATGCCGCTTGGTGCAACTTGGGAGAAGCCGCAATTGAGCGATGAAGAAGCATGGGATATTGCCGCTTATGTCAATTCTATGCCGCGCCCCGAAAAGCGTTTTGCCGGCGACTGGCCTGACATCAGCAAAAAGCCGATAGACCATCCGTTTGGCCCTTTTGCCGACTCTTTCGGCGAAAAACAGCATAAGTTCGGTCCTTTCCGCCCTATCAAAAACTGGTACAAGCAGCAAAATGAGAAAAAATAGCATTGGTGTTTGGGGGGCAGTGGCGGCAACATTATTTTTTGCTGCCCCCGTTTTTGCACAACATCATCAGGAGCAGCACTCGTCGCAACACCAACATCAGGCAGACAGCCTGCACAGCGCAACCGAGGAGGAGGAAGAACCGATTCTGCATTTTCCTCCGCCAAGAAACGAGTTTCGCTTAGAGGTGCGAAATTTCACTTCCGCAACCATTAACCACGGTTTGCTGGCCGATTATGCCGCCAACGGGATTTCTATTGCGCTAGACTATCACTCCCCTTCGTGGCACGGCTTTTCCTTTGCCTTTGGCGGAGCATTGATTGAGAATCCCTTCCATACCAAACACATTTGGGAAAAGGATTCCATAGCCAACCAGCACAGCCGCTACGAAAGCGAGCTGTTTGATTTGGGCGAGCCTCACAAACATTCTGACCTGACACTGATGGAGGAGATGTTTCTCCGCTACACAGGTAAAAAATTCACTGCATCGGTTGGCAACCTGTTGTTGAAAACGCCATTTATTAATCCGCAGGACGGCAGGTTGCGGCCTACGATGGTGCGTGGTTTTTGGACAGAGATGCAGTTAGCCAAAAAACTATTTGCAGAAGGCGGCTGGCTGACACATGTAGCGCCGCGTTCAACCACCGAATGGTACAAAATGGGCGAATCGCTGGGGGTATATTGGGCGGGGCTTGCACCTAACGGTCAATTGTCTAACTATCGCCATCACGTTAAAACCAAAGGCGTAGGCATTGCAGCCCTCATTTGGAAAGGGCATGAAGGTAAGTTTCAGTTATGGAATACCTATTTTGAAAACGTAACCAACACATTGCTAATGCAAGCCGATGTTCCGCTGGCGCATAGCATACATGGCGAGGCCAGTTGGGAGTTGGGCGTGCAGTTCATGCGGCAAGACGTGATTGGGCAAGGCGGCAACCCGCAACCTGAATTTGCTTATGCCGAGCAGGGCAAACACAGTCAGGTGGTATCGGCACAACTGCTCCACCGCTTCGGGAAAAACCGATGGAAAGCGGCTTACACCAATATCAGCGGCACCACGCGTTTCCTGATGCCGCGCGAATGGGGCAGAGAACCATTTTATACCTTCATGGAGCGCGAGCGCAACGAGGGACTCCGTACCGTCAATGCGTTCATGACCGAACTGCAAACCGACTGGTTGCCCAAATGCTTACAAAGCAGCCTTGGTGTAGGTTATTACAACCTGCCTTCGCCGCACAATGCCGCCTATAACAAATACCAAATGCCTTCTTTTGCACAAATTAATGCTGAGTTGAATTATCGTGCGTCATTTCTGAAAGGTTTGAGTTTACAGGCATTGTACGTTTATAAACACGCAATGGAAGTGGAGGATATTCCAATGGAATTTCTGCACAACCGCGCCAACATGCACCTTATCAACTTTGTGGTGCGCTACGAATTCCATCAGTATGCTAATTAAGTCATGAAACAATTTTTTACACTTGCAACTACTTTTTTAATTGTGCTGTCTGTACAGGCAACGCCTCCTGATACGCTGCAACACCTGTTGCGCAAAGGGAAATTTGAAGTGCAAGCGCGAACCTTCTTCATGGCAACCATCAATGAGGGCAGTCTGAAAGATTTTTATGCGCTGGGTGCGGGCATTGGCGGTAGCTATGAAAGTCCGCGCTGGAAGGGCTTACAGGTAGCAGTTTCGGGGTTTGTATGGGATAATCTGGCATCATCTAACTTAGCGCCACAAGCCAATGTAATTAATCGCTACGAGGTGGGGCTGTTTGATATCACCCGACCCGAGTACACAGGCACGCTTGCCCGTTTTGAGCACTTGCGGCTGATGTATCACTACAAAAAGTCATCCCTTACGCTGGGGCGCATGTTGTTGAAAACACCTTTTGTCAATCCGCAGGATGGCCGAATGCGCCCCAACATGCAAGAGGGCATATGGTTAGACCTGAAAGGCAAAAGCAAGTTGAAAGGGCAGGGAGGCGTAATTTGGGCGATGTCGCCGCGCTCTACCGAAAAATGGTACAGCATTGCCGAAACCTTTGGCATTTATCCGCAGGCGCGAGCCGTAACAGACCGCCCGGCGCAGTATGCGGGCAATATGCCCCGTCAGCCTTTGGCAATCGGGCAGTTGGCCTATGCCCTTTCACCAAAGTCGGAAGTGCAGTTTTGGGCGTATTACATGCCCCAAACCTTCTACACGCAATTGCTGCAATGGGAAGGCAGCCGTAAAAACGCCACAGGCAAAAACGAATGGCTGTGGGGCGTGCAATGGGCTTGGCAGCAGGGATTGGATACCCGTGAAAATATCACGCCCGAACAGCGCTATATGCCCCAAAATCATCGCGCCTGGGTAGCCAGCGGACGCATTGGCCGCCGCATCGGCAAGCAGACTTTTACGCTGAACTACACCCACATCGGCGAAGGCGGGCAGTGGCTGTTCCCCCGCGAGTGGGGGCGCGACCCATTCTACACCTTTATCCCCCGCGAGCGCAACGAAGGTTTTGCCAATACCCACGCCATTACGTTCAACTACCAAACCGCATTGACGCAAAAGCTGCAAATGCAACTTTCCCTTGGCAACTATTCTGTTCCTTCGCCTACTAATGCTGCTCAGAATAAGTATGCAATGCCTGATTATCAGCAGTTTAACATCAATTTGCAATACCGTCCGCAAGGATTTTGGAAAGGGCTGGAAATGGAATTGCTCTACATGATTAAAAACAACGCAGGCGACCTGACCAATGAGGCATTTATCATTAACAAAGTCAATATGAACCACATCAACTGGGTGGTGAATTACAGGTTTTGAAAATTGCCCGAGTGGTGCAGAAGCGGGTAACCTGTCGGCTGTATCCACCGATGCTTATTGGGGCAGGTACTGTTTGCCGACAGGCTCATCCACTTGCATAAAATGCCTTAACTTGCGGCAAATTTCACTGACAACCATGAACAAAAAGAAATTTGCCCGCGAGTCGGAAGTGATTATGACCGAAATGGTACTTCCCAACGATACCAACACGCTCCATAACCTCATGGGCGGGCGCATGATGCACTTTATTGATATCGCTTCGGCAATTGCCGCACAGAAACACTCCAACCGCACCGTGGTAACGGCTTCTATGGACAGCGTTTCCTTTGAGAAGCCGATTAAATTGGGCAATGTAGTTACCATTCGGGCAAAAGTTACCCGCGCTTTCAACTCTTCAATGGAAGTTTATGCCGAGGTAAGCGCAGAAGATATTCCTTCGGGAACTAAACAGATTACCAACAAAGCATTTTGTACATTCGTAGCCGTTGACCAGTCGGGCAACCCGATTCAGGTGCCGGAATTAGTTCCTGAAACTGCCGAAGAGCAACGCCTCTATCAAGGGGCACTGCGCCGCCGTCAGTTGCGCCTCATTCTGGCAGGCCGCATGAAACCCGACGATGCTACCGAATTGAAATCGCTTTTTGTGGATAATGATTAGTTGGTAATCTGCTTTTAGGGATATGCAAGCCCCTGCCGGCGTTTTGATTAAACACTTAATTTTTTCGCTATGCAATACGTTCGCTTTGGCAATACGGATTTGGAAGTAAGCCGCATCGGTTTTGGTGCTTGGGCTATTGGCGGCGAGGCAGAAGTAGGCGGCATCCCGATTGGCTGGGGGCCTGCCGATGATGCCGTTTCGGTAAAAGCGCTGCACAAGTCATTAGACAGTGGCATTACCTTCTACGACACCGCCGATTTTTACGGCTTGGGACATTCCGAAGAACTCATCGGCAAAACTTTCGGCAATCGCGCCGATGTGGTGGTTGCCACCAAAGTAGGGCAGCGCCAAGGCGAAGGCAATACTATTCAGATTGATTATTCGTTGGAGTATGTACGCAAAGCCTGCGAGCAGAGCCTGCGTCGCCTGCGCCGCGACAGCATTGACTTTTATCAGTTGCATGTTGCCAAAGTGCCCAACCTGCAAAACGGCGAACTGGAAGGCTTATTGCAGGATTTGCAAAAGGAAGGAAAAATCCGTTGGTACGGCATCTCATTGGTAACTTTTATGCCGGAACCCGAAGCCGAATTTTGCTTGGAAAACCGCTTTGGACACGGTTTTCAGGTTGTGTATAATATTTTCAACCAACTGATTACGCCTTATTTGGCACAGATGCAGCAGGGCGGCTATGGCGTCATCGCGCGGATGCCTTTGCAATTCGGCTTGCTAACAGGCAAGTTTGATACAAATACTGCTTTCCTTCCAAGCGACCATCGCAGTTTCCGACTGACAAAGGCTGTTTTGCAGGAAGCCGCAAAGTTGTTGCAGCCGCTGCAAAAAATGGCTCAGGACTACGGGATGAACCTTGCACAACTGGCATTCAGTTTCATTTTGTCCAATCCTGCCATCAGCACCGTTATTCCGGGGATTCGTACGCCCGAGCAGGCAGTTCGCAATGCGGAGCTTCCGCCTGCACTCAGCCCCACCGACCGCGATTGGTTGGTGCAATTCTGGCAGGAAGACTGCCGCAACCTGTTTGCCGCTATGAAACAGGCAGGCTAACGGTAAATAAAACCGGTGGCTGTCGTACCAATAATATTATCATTCAGGATGCGCCCTGACAGCATTTCATTTTTGAGATATTCCAGATAGCTGCGCGTGTAGATGCCAAAGCGATTGGGCAGGTATTCTAATGAATTGAATCTACCCAATGAGAGGGCATAGGGAAGATTGACATGAATACCGGAAACGGCATTACCTTGTTTGTGCTGTACCTTGTAGCGACGGTACGACCATGCCCTGTCGGTATCAACAAAAATATGGATGTTGTAGGCATTGCCATTGAAGCGGATTTGAAAATCTACGCCTGTTTTATCAAGCGCCACGTCGCGTATTACATTTGCCGAACCGAAAAAATCTTGTGACAGATAATAGGCATGATATTCGGTCAGCATCCCAAATTGCGTTCTGTAAAGCCGGGCTTCTAAGCCATTGCACAAATCTGTCCATGCAATATGGGGAAATGTTTGTTTAAGCAGATGGCTGTTATTCGTTAAGTAGTATTCATAGAAGGCCTTGAAATTCAACAGTTTGCCTTCTTCAAAAAAAGCCTTGTGTAACCAGGTGGAAGGATTGAGCGCGCCACGCAAATCCTCCTCAAATGTCTTAATTTTATACAGCGTTGGATTGGTTTGCAGGCTTTTTAGAAATTCGGTAAAGCGGTTTAAATCGCTCATTGGCCAATATTTTTTGTCATTTCATCAAACAAGCCAAGCAAGCGCAGCGTATTGCGCCCGGGTTTACCGTTGGCTATCGGTTTGCCATCAATAGTAGTAATCGGCATAACGCGCTTGGTTGTTCCTGTGGTAAAAATTTCATCGGCTTGCCACAGTTCCTCTACCGTAACGGGGCGTTCTTCTACTTTGTAAATGTCTTTTGCCAGTTGCAGCGTAACATGGCGCGTAATGCCTTTCAGGATGTTGGCATCGGGCGTAACCAGCGTGTCGCCGTGGAACAGGAACAGGTTGCTGCGGCTCAGTTCACTTACTAAACCATCCTTGTGGAAAAGTACATCTACTGCTCCGGCAGCCTTGATTTGGTTGCGCAGCATAATCAGCCGCACGTAGTTGGTGGACTTGATTTCGGGCAGTTCGCGCAGGTACTCATCGGTGATGATATGGATGCCTTGTGTGAATTTTTCGGGTGCTACGTAAGGAATATCTTCTGTGATAATCAGCAAATTAGGAGTTTCGGCGGGTGTAACGCCGTCGGGTGTATAGCCGCCTGTCAGCACCAAGCGGAACGAAATATCCCGTATGCCCGTGCGTTGGTGCAGGTCATCCATTTGCCGCCAAACAGCATCCTTGCTGAACGGGAAAGAAATACCCATCAGTGCGGCGGAGCGCTCAAATCGTTGCAGGTAGAGGTCGCGCATGAAAGGCCGACCGCCATAGGTGCGGCAGTAGTCAAAAAGCCCGTAGCCGCGCAGCAGCCCGATGTCGTTAATGAAAATCTGCCCTTTGTCGGCGGGCATTATCTCTCCGTTGATTGAGCAAAAATGAGCCATAAGAAGCGAATGGATAGAATTAGGGAGGTAAAAGTACCAAATTTAGCGGCAAATTTAGCCTACCAGTCGGTAAACCGCTTTGCCCAGCATCACCAGCGAAAGCACGCTAAGCACGATGCGCTCCCATCGGTGATAGCTGCCGTCGCTTATCTTTTTGAGCCATTGGTTGCCCAATACAGCCCCCAAAACCGTTACGGCAACTAACGCAACCATCAGACCGGCATATTCCCCGAAATCAAAATCAACCACCCATATAAACGTAGGAATTTTAATTACGTGTGCCGTGAGTTGGCAGGCGGCTTTGGTGGCCACGGTCTGTTCTTTTTTGAGAGCTGTTTTCAGGAAAAAGGGAGAAATAAACGGCCCCACCACACCTACGAGCATCCCCAGAAAGCCCGAGGCAAAGCCAAGAGCCATAAACACATACAAAAAACGGGTACTGACTGCTTTTACCGCCGTACTGTGTTGTTTGGGCGGTATCACGTTCACCATAACCAAAATGGCAAGGCTCATCAGCAATTCCAGCCAATACGGATTGGCATATTGGATGCATAAACCGCCCAGATACGCGCCCACAGGCAATGGCAGGATGAAACGCCACACGATGGGCACATAGACCTGACGCAGCGATACCGCCACTCGCGACACATTACTCACCAACTGCACAACAGCGTGAATAGGAACGGCAGCACGCACCGACAAAAACAAATTGACCAATACGAACAGCATCATGCCGCCTGCCACTCCAAAAACAGCAGAAAAAGCAGCAGTAGCCAATGCGCCCAGTAACAAAAAAAACAGGGCTGCGGCGCTCATTATTTCTTCACTAATTTGCGTGGAAGCACTTTGGTTTTTTGCAGACTTTGTACGTAAAAATTATGTGCAGAAATGATTTCACTGCTCATCTGCTCCGCTATGGCTACAAAGTCTGTGTAATTTTTTGACAAATGTTCCAATAGTTTGCCTGCTTCTTCGGGCTTTACCGACTTGCGGTGTGCCTGCCCTAATTGCGTACCGACCGAGTAGGCCAAGTCTAACTGTAAAGTAACATCTAAGCGGGTTTTGATTTTATACGAAAACGTAGGAATGGCACGTCCCCAGTACTGTTCGCCGTTGTAGGTCGCATAGCCGAGCCGCTCTTCCACATGCGGTGCATACAATTCAGCAGCTTTATTCATGCGTATGCCGTGGTGCTCGTAGGGGTTGTGATACCATTCATTGTCTACATCCTGATATACAGACTTGATATCCAATAAGATACGGTCGGTATTCGGCTTTTCTTCTTTGGGAGCAAGCACAACCAGAATACGTTTGTTTTGCAGCGTTCCTTCTGCCTTACCTGCTCTTTCAATAAAGTAAGTGTCCAACAAATCGGTTTCGCTGCGGCTTTCCAGATAGGAGTTTAGAATGCCCACTACTGCCGGGTCATCGGTTGGCAGCGGGTTTTCTTTGAGCTTTTTTGCCCAGTTATTGTCGGTTTTGAGATAGTCATTAACCGATTTTTCCCACTGTTGCGGCTTGATGGCTTCCAGATGGCTCAGGCTCTTGTAGTCCAAATCGGCATGAGAAAAGCTGCGCACATAGCCTTCGTAAAGATAGTCAAGCACGATATCGGGCAAAAACTTTTTGATTCCCTTTTGTTTGCGCAAAGCGATGGAAGAAAGCAAACGCACGATATCCCATGCGTAAGGGCCGAACCGCGAGCGGTCAAAGTCTATCATAGCCGCGCCGCGCTCGGTTTTTACATAGTTTTCCAAATGCGGATTGCCGTGCAGAAATACTTTGGGCATTTCCGAGTGGTCGGCGAGCTGCGCAAATCGCTCCTGCATACGGATGCACATGGTGCGAAAATAAAAGAAGACCCCTCTGTCTTTGTCCAAGTAGTTCTTAATCATCACTACGGTATCGGTAGCGGGGTCTTTGGAAAAAAAGTTTTTGCCGGGTTTCAACAGTGCTTTCGCCATCTCATAAAACAGGGTTTTTGTTTGTAACAATTTATTAACGCAAACTTAACATGAATTATTTGAAAAAGCAGCGATAATTTTGGGTGTTAATAAATTGAAACAACTTAGCCTGTCTTTGGGAACGCTGATTTTTAGCGGATAACGCGGGTTTACGCTGATTTTTTCCTGTAAAAATCTGCTATTATCAACCCGCCTACTCGGGCTTGAAGATATTCATCAAATCATCATCGGAAAGATTGCCCATCCATTGCTCGCCCTCAACTACGCTCAGGTTGGCAAGGGCCTTTTTAGCCGACTGCATTTCGTTGATTTTTTCTTCAAAAGTCCCTTTGACAATCAGGCGATGGACAAACACATTTTTGGTTTGTCCGATGCGATAGGCGCGGTCGGTTGCCTGATTTTCCACCGCAGGATTCCACCACAAATCGTAGTGAATTACCCGTGTAGCTTGGGTCAGGTTGAGCCCTGTGCCTCCTGCTTTCAGCGAAATAATCATCAGTTTGGCCTGCGGCTCGTTCTGGAAAATTTGCACCAACTCATCGCGCTGTTTGGCAGAGCAACCGCCGTGGAAGTACAGCGGCGTAAACCCGAAGCGCTCTTCGTGCATCTGCATCAGCAGCTCACACATTTCGGTATATTGGCTGAAAATCAGCACTTTCTCGTTGTTTCCATAGATTTCTTCCAACAACTCCATCGTGCGCATAGCCTTGCCCGAAAGAGCGGTATCGCCGGAGCTTTTCTTGTTGAATTGTGCCGGATGGTTGCAAATCTGTTTCAATGAAATCAGTATTTTGCCTACTACTCCCAATCGTTGAAGCCCCTTCACGCTTTTGAGCATTTCCATCAGTTGCTCGTAGGTTTTGGTGTATAAAGCGGCCTGTTCTTTGGTAAGGGTGCAGTATTCATCTATTTCTATTTTATCGGGCAAATCGCTGATGATACTTTTATCGGTTTTGAGGCGGCGCATGATAAACGGCTCGGTAATGCGTCGGAAACGGTCTAAGAGTTCCTGGTCTTGTGTAGTTTCAATCGGCATGGCATAGGTGCGTTGAAAGTGCTCGCGCCCGCCTAAGTATTTGGGCTGTGCAAAATCCATAATACTCCAATATTCCATCAGTCGGTTTTCCACAGGCGTACCGCTCATGGCTATCCGCAACTTGCTCTTGATTTTTTTAACTGCTTTTGTCTGGTCTGTGGAAGGATTCTTGATATTTTGCGCCTCGTCAATGACTGTTATCAGCCATTTTTGCTTGTTGATTTCTTCCCAGTCGTTACGCAACGTACCGTAAGAGGTAATCAGCACGTCAAAAGTCGTTGGATGCGGCAGGCTGCGTTGCGCCCCGTAGAACATCTCCACGCGCAGACCGGGTGCAAAGCGACGGATTTCTTTTTGCCAGTTGGTCAGTAGGCTGGTAGGTGCTACCACCAGTGCTTTTTGTTTGTCCAATTCACCCTCTTCTTTGAGTTTAGCCAACAGGGTGATGACTTGCAGGGTTTTGCCCAAGCCCATATCGTCGGCCAGAATACTGCCCAAGCTCAACTTCGCATTCTTGTAGAGCCACTCAAAGCCGCGCACCTGATACGGGCGAAGTTGTGCTTGTAAATCGGTAGGAAGGGGCACAGCTTCCACAGCCTTTAATGCTTCTATATGCTCTTTCAGGCCGCTGTCTATACGCACCTCTGCTCCGTTCCACTCCTCTGCAAAAAGTGCCTGCAAAGATTCCTGAGGGGACAAATCACCTGACTGTTCCAGAAATTTTTTCAGCTTTTCAATTTCTTTGGGGTCAATCAGTACATAACTACCGTTGATTTTGGCAAGACCTGTCGTATTAGCTATCAGCCGGTTAAATTCTTCATCTGAAATCGTTTGATTGCCCAGTGCAATGGAACGTTTCAGTTCCAGATTATGGATATTCAGGTAAGAAGTCCTCTCCTCGTTAAGCCCCTCCAACCTACTCATGCTGAGTACCGGTTTGAGTTTGAGCAGGTTTTCCATCTCTTTGGGCAGCATGACGGTAATTTGCAGCAGGCGCAAAACAGGCAGCACGTCTATAAAAATCCGCGTAAAATCGTTGACGGAAATAAAGCCCACATCTACCCCTTGCGACATCAGCACAGGTGTTATTTCCGACATATGGTGGCTCAAAATGGCCAAATCCTGCAAAATGGATACGCGATAGGGCGCATATTCGGCATCCCTGAACAGTTTGAAAAGCTCTACGGGATGTGCTGCCGCGGGGTCGTCGGGCAGTTGGAAAAGCAACTCCATTTCCAGCGAATCCTCCCGCGTATCGCTTTCCATTACTTTCAGGATGGGTTTTGCCTGTTTTTCGGGCAGGTAGAATACGCGCAGCCACAAGCGGATATTTTGCGGCGTTTCTCTTCGGTCTAAATCTTTGGCGTTGATGAGTGCCGCCGCAGAGACGCAAAAAAATGCTGACAGAATATCATCGGTGTTATCAAGCCCGCGCACATTGCATATCTGATGGACGTGCAGCGTAATTAAATAGGCCAGTAACTCTGCTACCTGCCTTTCAGGAGGAAGAAACCCTACGTCCTCTTTGCCTTGCTTCAATACCAGCATATTGGGCGGTATCACTTCCGCCAATTGGCGGATAATTTCGGCCACTTCTGTAATCAATAGAGCAGGTAACCAGCGAAAGGCATATTTATCTTTTGTAACCTGATGCAACTGAGGAATAATGCCGCCCTGCCTGAGCAGCAGCAGCGTAAACTTATTGAGTGTGTAAAAAGCCTGCACGTCAGGCGCATAAAAACTCAGATTTTCTGCCTGCAAATGGGTGAGCCATGTTAAAAAATCTTTACCTGTACGCCAGTAATGCGGCGATTTATCCGTCAGCGCTTCTATGGTAGGCGCTTTGTCTTTTTCTACGATGAAATGCAGGCGGCGCACCGACATAGGCACGGGCAACAGATTTTCCTGTTGTCTGTTGTTGCGTACCTTGGGCGCAAGCATCGCAGCTGCATTATTTTGTAAAATTCTGATTTGTTTGGCATAAACATTCCGAAAATCAGCCTTGCCGCTGTAAAAAGCCGGCCGTTCACTCAAAAGCATAATCAGCCGCTGCGATACATCAGGCACTTCCAGCGATATATGCGCAAGTTCTGCCACATCTGCCTGCAACTCAAAAGGCAAGGGCTGCCTCCCTTTGCTAATCATTGTAAACAGGTCTGGAATATCATCGTAGATGCGCGGGATAACATAGCCGCGTTTTTCCAATTCATCGCGCAAGTCCAGCCCCCTGAGCGCAAAAACCAGAAAGGGATTTTGATCTATCTGATTGGCTATCATGTAGATAACTGCCGCCTGATGCTTGCACGGGCTGGCATGGTCAGGGCAACTGCACTCGCTTTGCACCTCGTTCCATGACTTGGGAAACAACCTGATGCCTTTTTCCATCAAAAGCGTGCGATACAGGTCTATCGGCAGTTCGCCTGTCAGCAGATTAGATAAAAAGTAGGTATTATCAATAATGGCGCGCATCAGGCTTTCTTTCTCGCGTGCCGAAAACGGCGCAAGGGAGAGTATTACGTTGTAGGGCTTTGGGTTTGAGCCGGCTACTTTTGCACGCGCTTTGCCATTAACAAAGTTAATTTCTTCTACATGACCATCGGCAGCATAAGCCTTTCCTCGCGGCAAGCGGTTCTCTCTGTCAATATTACTTAGCGCATCTAACCACTGATTGCCCCACCAGGTGTTTCCGAATGTATTTCGCATGATATGAATTTATTTGATTAGTCTGAAAAGATAATATGATTTTTACATACTGTCAATAGTTTTTTGCACCTCTCGTCTGCTTACTTTTCCCGTTGCTGTTTCAGGAAATTGTGGCAGGCAGAAAATACGTTGCGGCGCATGGTAGCGCGGCAATTTTTCTTTTAAGTATTGCAAAAGATATGTTGCGGACAGTTCGGTATCCGTTTCCACAATCAGTACTACACGTTCCCCCAGCCGCTCATCGGGCAGTGAACTAATAATGAACCGTTTGCCCGACAGTTCGGGCAGTTGCAACCGTTGAATTTCCTGCTCCAATTGTTCGGGGAATATTTTCACCCCGCCCGAATTGATGACAAAATCGGCACGCCCCTCAAAACGAAAGCAGTCAGCTTGGGTAAAGGTTATTACATCATTGGTGTAAACCCATTGATTGTCAGTAACTTCTCCTTTGAGCATCAGGCAACTGCGCTCATCGGTTTGGGCGGTAATGCCGGGCAGCAGCCTGTATGCTGTTTCGGGCGAAGTACCATTGACACGCCGCAGAGCAATATGCGAAACGGTTTCGGTCATACCGAAGGTGGCGTAAACAGCGGCACGAGTTTGTTGCGCTGCTCGCTCCAATTCGGCACTCATGGCAGCGCCGCCGATGATAACCTTGCCGCAACGGTCTAAAACAGATTTATCGGGTTCATTTTCAAGGCTTTGCTGCAATTGCAAGGGTACCATTGCTACAAAATCAAAGCCTGTTTCGGTAGTAAAATTTTGCAAGGGATGCGAAGACGGCGCAACCAAGTCCATATGCAACCCGATTTCCCAACCACGCGCCAGCATCATAATGCCTGCAATGTAGGCAGGATTGAGGCACACCAATGCCGATTGTCCACTGTGCAGTTGCAAAGTTGCCGCCGTTCCGTGTATGCTTGCCAGCATCTGCCTGCGGCTTACGGTAATGGGCTTGGGGATGCCCGTAGAGCCGGAAGTTTGCAAGTGGAAAAGCTCCTCACCGCGCAGCCATGCACGGCTGAACCGCAAAGCCGCCCGATATACAGCCTCATAGCTTTCTAATTGATTATCAGTTGCTTGTAGGATTTCATCGGCTGTCCATACAGGTTTTTCGGGCAGGTCGGCGAGGCAGAGTTGCATGGGGACTATGTTTTACCCCAAAATTCGCACTCCGAAGAAAAGAACGCAAAAATTTGCTCTGCTGCTTATTTCGTTCCTGCAATAACATTAACCTGCATTTCAAGCATTTGCTCGGGTTGCTGCTCGTCGTTGCTTTTAATGACAAAGCGGCGAATTTGTTTGCCAAGCGTTCCGTTGTGGATAAACCGCACTTGAATAACGGCAAACTCCTGCGGAGCAAGCGAAAATTGCTTTTCGGAAATAATTTCGCAACCCGGGAAGGGTTTTATGTCAAGTACTTCCAGCGGTTTGCCGCCCTCGTTGTAAATTACAAATTCAGTAACCAAGCCCACGTTGAGGTAAATATCGCCAAGGGTTTGTACTGTTTCGCTCAGTTGCATACGCGGCCCTAAATCGGGGTTAATGGTGCCGCTGCCGGTGCGGGGCATCCCTGCCGGGGCAGATTTGCTTTCCTCACTGAAAAGCATTTCCCCTGCCGAAGGCACAATATTGGCTATCATGTTTACTTCCACCCGCGGCTGAGCGGCATTTTTGGTAAACAAAGCTACATTTTCCTGAAAAAAGCCTGCCGATTTTTTCAACTTGGGGTCGTAGGTAACTACAATGGAGCCGATTTTGCCGGGCGGAATGACCAATGAAGAGTCAAAATAGACGCGGATATGCGTCGGAGTTTCTATGCGGTTGGTAAAAACGATGGTATCATTGCCGGCATTGTACATCTCAAATCGCTTGCTTACAACCGCCTGCCCGGTAATGCTGCCAAAATTCAGGTTTTTATGGCGAAAGCGCAGCACACCGCTGATGTAAGGAAACGAAGCCTCAGGAGTAGCAGGTGAGGGAGCAATATAACCTTCTAATTTCAGCGTAAAAGTGCGCGGCTGTGGGTCGGTAATGTGCACCGTGAAAATTTTCTGAAAAGGCCCCAACTTGTAAGGGGCAAACACAACCTTGATGGAGCCGGACTTACCCGGTGCGATAGGGGTTTGGGTAAAAGATGCGGTACTGCACGAACAATCGGGGATGACTTTTTGGATATTCAGCGGCGTAACTCCTTGATTTTTAACGATAAACTCATGAATAACGGGAGTTTCTTCTTTGCTGATGCGCCCTACGTTTTGTACTACTTCCGAAATCTGTATTTGTGCAAAAGCGATGCCTGCCGACAGCAACCAGCAGCAAAGCCATCCTATCCAACGTCCGAATTTCATGCTCTAACGATTTTTTTCAAGTGCTGCAAACATAATTGAATTTTAAGAGTTGTTTTGTTTAACCTGTGCTTTCTCCGCAACGAAAGGCTGTGAGCAGCCCTCTGCCGATTGCTTTTCCGACATTTGCCAACAACAAAGAAAACAACGCCTGCAAAGATGCTCTGCGGCAACTTTGCGATTTGGGGTATTATTTCCCGTTGGCGGGCTTGTACCTGTTGGTTGCCTTAATGGGTAATTCGCGGGGTTTTCGGACAGATGCGCCAACGATTTGGCAAAAAAGAGTTATCATTACGAGAAATTACCTCTCAAAACGTATGAATCTGAATCTGCAACATAAAAAGGCCATTGTTTGCGGCAGCACGCAAGGGATAGGCAAAGCGGCTGCCATCGGGTTGGCGCAATTAGGCGCAACCGTTACGCTGCTGGCACGCAACGAAGAAGCACTGCAAGCCACACGCAAAGAGTTGCCAAGCCCTAACCACCAGCAACACAGCTATATTTGCGCCGACTTTGGGCATCCCGAACAGGTGCAACAAGCAGTCAGCGAGTGGCTGAAAGAACATGGCGGCGCACACATCCTCATTAACAACACGGGAGGCCCTCCGGGTGGTCAGGCGATAGATGCAGCACTTTCCGAATATACCGATGCCTTTACCAAGCACCTGATTTGCAATCAGTTATTGGCGCAAATGCTCGTGCCTTACATGAAAAGCGAAGGTTTCGGACGAATTGTAAACATTATTTCCACCAGTGTACGCGAGCCGCTGGCAGGTTTAGGGGTGTCTAATACCATTCGCGGTGCAGTGGCAAGCTGGTCTAAAACCATCTCCATGGAGTTGGCAGCTTTCGGCATTACGGTAAACAACGTATTACCCGGCTACACCAAAACAGGTCGTTTGGCAAGCCTCATCAAAGCCCGCAGCCAACAGCAGGGCAAAACCGAAGACGAAATTGCACAGGGGATGCTTGCCGAAGTGCCTGCCCGTCGTTTTGCCGAAGCAGAGGAGGTAGCCAATGCGATTTTGTTCCTTTGCAGTCCTGCGGCAGCTTACATCACCGGCATCAATGTGCCCGTAGATGGCGGGCGCATTCGGGCTTTGTGAGCGCCTGTATATCAGCATATTGCCCGAAGCTGTTTATCTTTGCCGCGTACTTTCAGGAAAAAACTTACGCATGGCAAAATTGCTTCGCTATTGCCTTATAGGCTGTCTGATGTGCATCTTTTTACAGATAGCACATGCGCAATCTTTACAGGAGTTTACCAACAGTTTTCAGTTAGGCAAAAAGCTGATTGACGAAAAAAATTATACGGCAGCCAAAAGTACCCTTGCCAATGTACTCAAAGATGTGCCGCAGAATCCGTACTACAAACATGCCGTATATCTCTATGCTTTGGCAGATTATCACACAGGTGAATTTGCACGCTGTCGCGAAACACTGGTTAATTTTCTGAACCGCTACCCTGCGTGGGAGCAGGCTGACGAGGTACGCCTGCTTGCGGCACTTGCCGCCTTGGCAGCCAATGACTCGAATGATGCCAATGCGATGGGCAGCGCATTGAAAGACAGTCAGTTGCGCAAAGTGTTTGACAATGCGCGCCTTGCCTACCAGCAAAAAAACGGAGGCAGTGCCGCTAACAGCACGCCCGTAAACAACCGCCCGGCCGTTACCAAAAAAACTTACCACGTTGCGGTTATGCTTCCCTTCATGCTCGCGGAAACAGATGCGACCAAACCCGGCAGGCGTTTCCAGTTTGTGTATGACATGTACGAAGGGATGAAAATTGCGCAAGAGGATTTGGCAAAGGAAGGTATTGATATTCAGTTGTATCCCTTTGATACCGAGCGCAACAATACCGTTATCAGGCGCAAATTGGAAGAGCAAAAAGGACTGGATTTACTCATCGGGCCGTTGTATGCCAACAACGTAGAGCCAATGGGTGCATATGCCGCTCAACATAATATCAGCATTGTCAATCCTTTTGGCACAGGCGCAGAGTTGCTCAAAAATGCACATACGCTGTTGGCCGAGCCTTCGCCTGTGGCTATGGCACAACAGGCCGCCGCTTTTGCCTCCGCACAACTGCCCGGCAAAACGGCCATTATCTACCACGGCAATACTTCCGAGGATTCGCTGATGGCCTATGCCTACAAACAGGCACACGAACGCAACAACGGCCGCACGCACATCATCCGTTCGCTAAACCCCAAGATGAACTTTCAGCGCATCATCAGCGAATTGGATGCCGCCCCTCGCAGCGACTCTACGCACATTTTCATTTGTGCTCGACAGCCCGCTGTTGCCGTAAGCATAGTAAGCGCCTTGCTTTCTTCCAAACGCGTACTGCCCGCCATTACTACGCAGGATTGGCTGAATTATGATTTGTTGAGCTACGAACAGTTGCAGTTGGCGCGCATGCACTTTATCATGCCCGACTTTGTACGCGAAACACCCGCCAAAACCCGTTTTGACAAGCTGATTGTAGAACGAACCAACATGGTTCCTTCCAAGTTTTCATACATCGGCTACGAAAACGTTTACTTTTTCGGGAAAATGCTGCACAAATACGGTGTCAATTTTCAGCAATTTTTGGCACAGGAGTCGCCCGCCGAGGGCATTATGATGCCCGGGTTTGATTTCCGCAATGGGCGGGAAAATATTCGGGCAGCTATTTGCACCTTCAACGGAGGCGTTTTCCAACAAGTATTCCCATTGGCGAAATAAAAAGACATGATGCGTTGTGCGGTTGGGTTGCTCTTAGCATTGTTAGGATACATGCCGCTGTGGGCACAGGTATTGCCCGTTCAAACCGTGCGCGGTACAGTAACCGAAAAAGAAACAGGCAATAGCCTGCCCGGTGTGGTTGTGCTGCTGCAAGGTGAAAATTTTTCGCAAAATACCGTCAGCGATGGTCAGGGAAATTTCCGATTTGACAAAGTGCCCGTCGGGCGCTATCGGCTGGCTACGCAAATCATCGGCTATGAGAGTTTTATAACAGAAGTGGCTGTCAATTCCGCCGCGAAGGAAGTGATATTGCAGCTTGCGCTGACCGAACAAATCAGGCAATTGGCCGAGGTGGAAGTCAGAAGCGACCGACAAGGTTCGCAGGTACTCAATGAAATGGCAACCGTAAGCACCCGCACATTCTCTGCCGCTACGCTCAACCGCTATCCTGCCTCTTTGGGCGACCCTGCACGCATGGCAACCGCCTTTGCAGGTGTGAACGGTGCAGGCGATTTCAGTAACGAAATCATCATTCGGGGCAATGCTCCTAACGGCCTGTTGTGGCGGTTAGAAGGTGTGGAAATTCCTTCGCCTAACCATTTCACCAACGAAGGCGCATCGGGCGGCGGTGTAAGCATCCTCAGTGCGCAGGTGTTAGGCAGTTCAGACTTTATGACAGGTGCTTTTGCCGCCGAGTACGGCAATGCGATATCGGGTGTATTTGATATCAACCTTCGCCGCGGCAACAACACCCGCCGCGAATTTACCGCACAGGTGAGCGGTATAGGCGTTGAAATGGCAGCAGAAGGGCCTTTCAGCCGCAAAAAGGCAGGGAGCGCATCGTTTCTGGTCAATTATCGCTATTCTACCGTGGATTTGGTGCGGCGGTTAGGCATTGAACTGCCCGACGGTACGCTCACTTTTCAGGATTTATCATTCAACCTGCATTTTCCGCTGAAAAAAGGAGGGACGATTGCTGTTTTTGGCATTGGCGGACTGAGTGCGCAAAAGCAGTTAGCCCTGCGCGATTCTGCCCGTTGGCGCAACAACAGCGACCGCACCGACCGCATTTTTGACTTCCAAATGGGTGCGACAGGTATTTCGCATCAGGCAACCATTGGCAAAAGAGCATTTTTCAGACAGACCCTTGCCCTTACCTATGGCGGCAACGGCGAATACGAAGCCCGTTTAGGAGCGCGTTACGTTGTGCAACCCCTCCGCGACAATAACTACGGCGAACAGCGCCTTGCATGGGCAGGCAGCCTGAATTATAAACTCAGCCCCCGCTGGACGGTTAAAACGGGGGTGTTCATCAATCGTTTGTCGTATGATTTGACCACGAAAAGGCAAAATACGCCCGGCAGGCCGCTGGTAACTCAATTGCAGGAAGCAAACAGCGCGCTGCTGTTGCAGGCGTATATGCAATGGAAATTCCGCATCAGCGAGCAACTCACCGCCTTGGCAGGTGCCCATTTTACCCATCTGGGCTTCAACGGCAGGCAGGTTACGGAGCCTCGCTTGTCTTTGCGTTGGCAACCTGCTGAAAATCATACGTTTATGGCAGCCTATGGCAGGCACAGCCGCATGTTAGCCTTAGGAACGTACTTTGCACAGCAGCAGGTGCGCAATGTAGGCACTGTACAGCCCAATAAAAATCTGGACTTTACCAAAGCCGAACATTGGGTGGCAGCGTGGGAATGGCAACCCCAACCGAAATGGCACACCAAAATGGAGTTGTATTACCAGCAACTGTTCAGCGTACCCGTGCGCACGATTCGCAACAGTAATTTTTCGCTCATCAATCAGTCAAGCGGTTTTGTGTCCGATAGCCTGACAAACCGCGGCAAAGGCAGGAACTATGGCATGGAACTCACCGTGGAGCGGCAGTTTGACGGGCAATGGTATTTGCTCAATACGCTTTCGCTGTATGATTCGCGCTATGCAGGTGCAGACGGAATCTGGCGCAACACACGTTTCAACGGCAGACACGTCTGGAACATAGTGGCCGGCAAAGATTTTATCAAAAACAAAACCGACCGCAAGGGCAGAAGCATACAGCGCATTATCAGCTTCAATGTGCGCAGTGTATGGTCGGGCGGCTTTCGCTATACACCTATTGACGAAGCCCGCTCCCTGCGCGACAACACCGAGCGGCGGATAGAGTCGCAGGCATTTGAGGCACAACTGCCCGACTATTTCCGTTTAGATTTCCGAATATCGTTCCGCAAAAACCGACCGAATTACAGCCGCGTGTTTTCTCTTGATTTGCAAAACGCTACCAACCATCGCAACGTGGCACGTTATTACTACGACAGCAACCGACGCGCCATGCGCACCGAATACTGGCTGCCGATTCTGCCTGTTCCGGCTTGGCGCATCGAGTTTTAAGCAACGAATTTTGTAAAAAAACACCGAAAAAAGGAACGTTTCAATCCGCAGCGGTATCAAGGGCTAAAAAACCCTATGAAACCTCTGTCGGCAGTTCTGTTGGTCTTTCTGCTGTGTGCATTTGTGCCCTCTCATCCGCGCCCTTCATTGCGCAATCGGTTTACTTCCGAAAAAATGCAGGCTTTTGCCCGTGAAGTACAGCGGCAGGCATTGCTTTATCCGAACAGTTGCTTTCTTGAAAAAATTACTGACAAAAAAATAGCGGCTATTACGTTTGACGATGGCCCCGACAGCCTCTACACGCCACAAGTGCTGCAAATTTTGGCCAAGGAAGGGGTAAAAGCCACTTTTTACGTTACGGGCGACAGCATTGCCAAATGGGAAAAGGTATTGCAACGAATAGCTGCTGACGGGCACAGCATCGGTATGCACGGGCAAAGTCATCGCAACTTGCGCCAATTGCCGCCCCGCGAGTGGCAAGCGGAAATCCTGCGTTGTCAGGCAACTGTCAGCCGTGTAACAGGCAGGCAGCCTATGTGGTTGCGGGCACCTTTCGGTGCAGTCAGCGATGAGCAGATTGAGTGGTGCGCTGCCCGCAATATTCGCATTGCTAACTGGTCGGTAGACAGCGAAGACTGGGAAAATGCCAAAGAAAATACCTCCAAAGCCATCGCACGCCGCGTGCTGAGCTATTTGCATCCGGGAGCTATTATTTTGCTGCACAGCGCAGGCGGGCGCAAAAAACGCACCGTAGCTGCATTGCCTGTTATCATCAGAGGCATGCGCGAAAAGGGGTATGAGTTTGTTACCGTACCGCAGTTGCTCGGCCTACCCGATGATGTTCCCTTAACTGGCTCTGCTTCGGAGGGCAAAAGGAAGTGAGCAAATCATGATTAAAAATACGAACCAATGCTTTGAAAAGTCTATCGGCCGGAAGAGAACTTAACCGTGATTTCTTTGCTTTCTCTCAGCCCGTGTTTAACGGATTTGGCAGAAATGGTCATACCCGGTTGCAGTGTGATGGGACGCGTATAATAATGCCATTCGTTTTCCCAGTCTAATCTGTACAAAATGGCAGCGCCCTCGGTCGGGCTGCTGATGCTGATTTTGTTGTCTTTGGTTTTGGCAAAATGAGGCTCTTGACTCACGGGTTGGCTGGTGCTTTTCCAAAGCATGGCGCGCATTGCTGCCTCGGTCAGTCCGCCAAGGTCTCCGGTAGCATTGACCCAGTGGTCGCAGTAGTTTCTCATGCGTTGCAAATCGTTCTGATAATCAGGATGATTGGCAAGATTTTGCTGCTCCCATGGGTCTTTGCTCAAATCATATAACTCCTCGATGGGTTTAATGCTTTTTGTAAGCAAAACAATGCTGCTGTTGGGGGCTGCCTCTGCAAGCAAGCGATGGCTGCAATTTTCCTGCAACAGGTGATAGGGGATAAAAGGCAGGTCTTTGCGAAAATTGCGAATATATTTCAGCGAACCGCTCCTGACGGCTCTTATTCGGTCAGGGTGTTCGTTGATGCGGTCGGAAGAGGTAACAACAGCCGTGTGTGCTTGTTTGCTGTTAATCAGATGCAGCCCCGGGAAACTCAAGCCTGTATTCACTTTGGCAATAGCCAGCGTGGTAGGCATCAGGTCTGCAAGGCTGACTATTTTTTTGACATGTGCTGCTTTGCCTTCGGGTGTGCGCACCAGCAGCGGCACACGAATATTTTCTTCATACAACAACTGAGGCGCACAGGAACAGCGAAATCCGTTTTCTCCAAATACGAACACATAGGACTTACTCAAAAGCCCCTGTTGTTTTTCTAATATCTCCCATATTTTGCCCAATTGTTCATTGGCAAATGCAGCGCGGCGGTAAGCATTTTGCCATTCTTGTTTCGCCTCGGCATTATCCGCAAAATAGTGGGGCAGGCGAACCTTATCCGAAACAGCGTATTTTCCCAAGGCCTCGTTAGTAGGGGCAGCCAGTCGGATATGCAAAAAAACAGGTGTTTGGGCAGCTACCCGTTTGAGTTGGTAAGACAGCGTATCTGTTAAAAAACGTGAATCGTTATAGCTCATTTGCCATATGCTTGGAGGTAATTTGAGACTGTGCTGCCCAAACTGCATGGTAAAATAGCCCTTCATGCGCATTTCTTCTACCAGCCAGTGGTGTTTCCCGGGAAGGACGGCATTCTCGCCACCATTACCCGACGATTGGTGCATTGCTCCAAAGGTGGTAGGGTAAAGTCCGCTTTGTATGCCTGCCTGCGAAGGAATGGCAGCAGCAGCCATTGCGTAAGCATTTTCAAACCATAGCGACTGTTTGACTACCCGATTGAGGGCAGGCGTTTTAATAATGCTGTCGCCGGGGCGAAAAGTAACACCCGAGAGTTCCTCAAACGAAATCCAGATAATGTGTGGCAAAGAAGCCTTCCCTTGTCCGCAGGCAATGGATGCAATGCAAAATGAAAGCAGGAAAAAAGCAGATATGATTACTAAGTAGCGCACGCTATTAGTTCAGATGATAACAAAAAAACTGAAACGATAGTGTGCTTTAATACGCAGGAGATTTTTGACAAAAGTACAAATTAGTCTATGATTATTGCAACCACAAGTTAAAGATTCTGCCTTTTTTAATAGCAGGAGGCGAAATATTTAATGTATCGTTTTGCAGCGTCAGTATGCGGCCTTCGGGGTGCATATCCCAAATATCCCCTGTAAAAAATACGTTGATACCCTGATGAATACCCGCACGCGGGGCACGCTTACCCATGCTGTACTTCGCCCATGCTTCCCCTTCGCTGATACGCCGATAGTCGCTCGTATCCACGTCGGAGGGGGCAGCAAATCCGTTGTAGCCTTGCCATGCTCCGCGCCAAACGCTGTCCGTATCGGCAAGAGAAGGCACGGCAATCAAATCGGCTTTGCCCGACAGGTGCTCATAGGCTTGCGGATACCAACTATCGGCGCAGATGAGCACGGCCAGCCTGCCTGCGGGCGTGCTGAAAACAGGTATTTGTTGTAAATCTGCCTGACATGTGAACCCCTGTTCTGCCTTAATGGGGAATATTTTTTTTACCAATGGCGGCATAATTTTCCCGTTGGCATCAAAAACAGCAGTCATATTGAAGAGTTGCCCTCTTCGGGTGCGCAATTCTCCGTTTTCAATGAATGGCTCCGGCAGCACTACGGAACCTGCCACAATGGTGCAGCCATATTTTTTGGCAAGGCGGCTGAATATGTTGTAGTAAGCCTTGCAAACTTTTTCGGCTTTCATGGCAAATAAACCGTGTGCCATACGGTCATTGACCGGCGGGGCTGTGAGGGCATAGTAGCCTGCCTCAAACAGATTAGACAACGCCATCAGTGTCATTGCATCCGTAATGGTTGGCTGCTCATACAAGGTGCGTTTTTCGTGCATCGCTACCAGCCATGTACCGATGTATTCGGGAAATACAACTACGGTTTTTGCATGGATGCCTCCTGCTTGTTGCAGGGCTTCCATGTAGCTATCCAGTAGGCCGAACAGTCGGCTTTCCGTGCCGTAGTCCTGTGCGGTGAGGTAGGGTTGGATGCCTGCCAAATTGCCTTTGCCGCTATCCGTTCCCTGTTGAACAAGTTCTGTTTCAGGCATTGGAGCGGCTGAAATTTTGTCTTCGGCTGTTCTGTCTGTGGTTGTCCAGTAGTAGTAAGCGGCAACTACGGCAGCGATAACAAGCAGTGTCTTTTTCATACCTGCGAAAGCTACACGTAATGCGGCAACCAAACAAAATTTTTACCGAAAAACGGATTTTCAGGAGGGATGGGCAAAGTTCTGTACTCCCCAACACTTGATTACTACAACAAGACCTCCCGCATCAGTTCATCAAAGGGCAAAGGTTTGAGATAGAGTTGGTCTTCGTAATAATGTGCCATCAGGCGTATAAAGCTGGGCTTATCGTCTATTTGGATGTATTCTATGATGACATTGCCGTAGCGCTGGTCGCAACGCTGTACTTCTCCATGCTCTACCCGTAAATCTACGGGAGGCTTCAAATAATGCTTTTCTATTGTTTCCGAATAGTCCGGGCGGATGAAAATGCGGCGGTCGGAAGTGTAAAGTTTATAGCCAATTTGCAAGACCTGTTCTTTCAGGTGGTCAAAAAAGAACTGAAAAGCATCTGCACCTATTTTAGGATGATAGGTAAGGGCAATGCCGTTGCTGCCGTCTGTTTTCAGCAAATGTACCTGCAAGTCTGCGGTTTGTTTGTCTTTTTTCAGTTGCCATGCTTCCCATACCTCATAGGCGAGTTTGCGATGAGCGCCGCTGTTTTGCCACAGAAAAATCTTGTTGCGGTAAATCTCGTTGCGCACCAACGCCTCCTCAACCACCGGCAGATGGTCGGGGAGGCGTTTGGGAAACAATTGCTCAAATATGCGGTCAAAAAAAGACATTCGGATTAGTGCTTGTGGTTGCTGTGGTCATGGCCATCGTGGTCGTGGCCGCCTTTTTTACAGCAATCGGGCAACTTTTTGTAGGCTTTTTCATTGGCAGCCACGTCGTCCGCATCATAACCGATATTGGAAAGAGCCTTGCGCAGCACTTCGGGATTGGTTTTGTCTTTCTTGTAAACTACTGTCAGCGTATGATTGTCCAGATTCAGTACGGCAGACTTAACGCCTTTTTCAAGCCCCATGCCTTTTTCAATGCGTTTTTTGCACATTTCGCACTGGGAAGAAGTTTTAATGGTGATGGTTTCTGTGTCAGACTGCGCAAACACGTAGCCGCTGATGACAATAATAAGGGCGGAAAACACCGCCGCAAAGAATTTTTTATTCATGGTCGTTGCGATTTTGTATGACAACTGATGTATCTACAAATATAACTCCATTTCGGTTGGCGTACAATAGCGGCTATTTTTCCAGCACATGTGCCGTAAGTTGCCCCAAATCGGTTTGGTCAAATGTGCCGGAGCTCATCATCAGCAGGTTTTTATCCTGCCATTTTTGCGAGAACAGATAGTTGCATAAGTCTGCCCCGTTGGTGAAAACCCTCAGATTCGGATGGTCAAAGGCAGCCTGAATGGTTGCTTCGTCAATAGGCTCCATGCGCTTGATTTCCAAGGTCTTAGGGCTGTAGCAAACAATGGCTTCGTCTGCTGCCTGCATTGTGTGTTTGTACTGCGGCAGGAAGTGCTTGCTCAGGCTGCTGTATGTGTGCAGTTCGGCACAAGCCACGAGTTTACGCTTCGGGAACTGTTCTTTTACGGCCTGAATGGTTGCCTCAATTTTAGAAGGGGCATGGGCAAAATCGCGGTAAACGGTAGTATGGGCGTTTTGGCCAAGCAATTCCAAGCGTTTGGCTGCACCCTTGAAGTTTTGAATGGCCTCATAAAATTTTTTGTCATGAATACCTAAGCGGTTGCACACCAACCGTGCTCCATTGAGGTTTTGCATGTTATGCTTGCCGAAAACCGATACAGGCACTTTGCCATGGTGCGGGGTATGCAGCAGTGTTTTGCTATCGCTTACCTCATGCTTGTGCGTTCCATAAGCAATCAGATTAACATCACTGCGCATCTGATTAGAGGTGCTCACAATTGTGGCAAGGTCATCTTCTTCGCAATAAATCAAAGTGCCTGCCTTGGGCGTTTGTACGGCAAAGTTTTCAAACTGACGCACGTAGTCATCAAAAACAGGGTAAACATTGATATGATCCCATGCAATGCCCGTAATCAGTCCTATGTGATGTTTGTAGTGCAAAAATTTGGGGGTCGGGTCAATCGGAGAGGAGAGATACTCATCCCCTTCAATAATGATGACCGGGGCATCTTCGGTCAGGCGAACGGTGCTTTCAAAACCCGGCACCATTGCTCCGACCATATAGTCAAATTTTTTGCCGTGAAAATTCAACACGTGCATAACCATTGCCGTAGTAGTGGTTTTGCCGTGGCTGCCGGCAATAACCACGCGCTCCTTGTGCCTGCTTTGCTCATAAACGTATTCGGGATAGGAGTACACCTTAATGCCCAACTCCTGTGCACGCAGCAACTCAGGATTATCTTTGCGGGCGTGCATTCCTAAGATGACGGCATCCAAATCCGCTGTGATTTTTTCGGGGAACCAGCCTTCCTCGGCGGGTAAAATGCCGTGAGCAGCCAGCCTGCTGCGCGAAGGCTCATATATTTCATCGTCCGAACCACTTACCTGATAGCCTTTGAGCTTGAGGGCAACCGCCAGATTGTGCATGACGCTGCCGCCGATAGCCGTAAAATGTATTTTCATGCAAAAATGTTCAAGGCTTCAAAAATAGCGTTTTAGTGCATATATTCATGTAATTTTACACCATGAAGGACGACAAATCTACCGGAAGGAAAACGCGGCGCACAACCCAACAGGCTGATTTAGCGATGGTTGGCATGGGCAAAGTGCCGCCGCAGGCAATTGAGTTAGAAGAAGCGGTACTGGGTGCGCTCATGCTGGAACGCAACGCCCTGACCGAAGTGATTGAGATTTTGCAACCTGCCGCGTTTTACAAAGAGGCTCATCAGGCTATTTATCGGGCTATTTTGGCACTGTTCAACAAGTCTGAGCCGGTAGACTTACTAACCGTAGTCAATCAACTTCGCAGCGAAGGCGAACTGGAACTGGCAGGCGGTGCAGCCTATATTACTCTGCTGACCACCAAAGTCAATTCGGCAGCCAATATTGTTTATCACGCCCGCATCATTGCCGAGCAATACATGAAGCGCGAAATGATTAGCATCGCGGGAAAAATGTTGCAGGATGCATTTGAGGACACCACCGACGTGTTTGAACTGATGGATCAAACCGAAAATGCCATTTTTGGGCTTGCCGAAACCAACATCCGCCGTAACTATCAGGACATGCGCAGCATCATGGGCAGCGCCCTGCGCGAATTGGAAGCCAAGAAAGCACACAAAGACGGGCTGACGGGTGTTCCCAGTGGCTTTTCTGCCTTAGACCGCATCACCTCGGGCTGGCAAAAATCCGATTTGATTATTCTGGCTGCAAGGCCGGGCATGGGTAAGTGCTTGGGTAAAGGCACACAGGTATTGATGTACGATGGCACACTGCGCAAAGTGGAAGACATCGTTGCAGGCGATTTGCTGATGGGGCCTGACTCTACGCCGCGCCGCGTGCTTTCCATCGGGCGCGGACGCGAGCAAATGTATTGGATTCATCAGAACAAGGGTATCAGTTACCGCGTCAATGAAAGTCATTTGCTTTCGCTCAAGCGCAGCCGCAACGAAGGAAAACACCGCAAAGGTGATATACTGACCATTTCGGTACGCGATTGGCTCAAAAAATCGCCCAAATTTCAGTCTAACTACAAAGGCTACAAAACAGCCGTAGAGTTTACCGATAAAGCGGTGCCTCTGGAACCTTATTTCATCGGTTTATGGTTAGGCGACGGCAACCGCTCCGGTGTGCGTATCACCAATCAGGATGCGGAGGTAATTGCGTATTTGGAGCAATACGCTGCCCTGCTGGGTTTACAACTCTCCATTAGTCGGCAAGCGCAAAAAACACCACAATACAGCATTACCAAAGGTACTCGCGGCAGGCAGTATTTCTATTCCGTCCAAAATGAGCTGCGCAAACTCACCCTGCTGGATAATAAACACATCCCGCAGGCCTATCTGCTCAACAGTCGCCCCAAACGTTTGCAACTCTTAGCAGGGCTGATTGACAGCGATGGTTACTACGATGCAAAATCCAACCATTACGAAATCGCGCAGAAGAACAAAGAGTTAGCCGAACAAATTAAGTTTCTGGCCGATTCTCTTGGTTTTCGCACATCGTTGAAAGCAAAAAAAGCTCGTTTGAAGTCTTCCGATTATGAAACTACGGTCTATCGCGTGCGCATGTGGGGTAATCTGGACGAAGTGCCCGTGCGTGTGGAGCGCAAAAAAGCACGTGCTTGGGCAGCCAAAGTAGATTGGCAAGTAACAGGCATTCGCGTAGAAAAGGACATTGTGGACGACTATTACGGTTTTGAGTTGGACGGCGACCGCCTATTTCTGTTAGCAGACATGACCGTAACGCATAATACCGCCTTCGTACTCTCTGCCTTGCGCAATGCAGCGGTAGATTTCGGCAAACCTGCCGCCATTTTTTCGCTGGAAATGTCCTCGGTGCAGTTGGTAAACCGTCTGATTTCGGCAGAGGCAGAGTTGGAAAGCCAAAAGTTGAAAACGGGCAAATTAGCTGATTACGAATGGGAGCAGATTGTGCACAAAACGGCGCGATTGAGTGCTGCACCTATCTTCATAGACGACACCCCCGCACTTACGGTGCTGGAACTGCGCGCCAAAGCCCGCCGCCTCAAATCGCAACACGATATTCAACTCATCATTATTGACTACTTGCAACTGATGAGCGGCGACAGCAGCAAAAACTCAGGCGGCAACCGCGAGCAGGAAATTGCCTCTATTTCGCGGGCATTAAAACAGCTTGCCAAAGAGTTGAACGTGCCTGTGATTGCCCTTTCGCAGTTGAGCCGTGCTGTAGAAACCCGCGGCGGCGACAAACGCCCGCAACTCTCCGACCTTCGCGAATCGGGCGCCATTGAACAGGATGCCGATATGGTAATCTTCCTCTATCGCCCCGAGTACTACGGCATTACGGAAGATGCCGACGGCAGACCGACCAAAGATGTAGGCGAAGTCATTATTGCCAAAAACCGTAACGGTTCGCTGGAAAGTGTCTGGCTGAAGTTTTTGGGGCGTTACACCAAATTCGCCGACTTAGACAGCGCCGACTTCGGCACTTTCGGCAGCGGTACTTTCCAACAGGCAGGCAGTGGCACTTATGGCTCGGCAATGGGACAATACCGCCCGCAAGACTTCGGCAGCAGTCCTGTCGGCGGCACGCTCAGCAGCAAAGCCAACGACTTGCCCCCACCCGATGATGTGCCATTCTGATACTTATGTTGTTCAAAAAGTGGGTAAGCTATTTGCTGCCTTGGCGGGAAAAAACCTATGAATCGCCCTTTAGCGGCCGTTTGGAAATCAATTGGCAGCAAGGGAGGCGGGTACTAGACACCGCCGATAGCAATTATTCCTACGGCTCGTTGCAGCAAATTTTGCAACGCGGCTTGCAAGAGGCAAATTTTCAACCAACAGCCGGCAACTTACTCTTGCTGGGTTTAGGCGGCGGCTCGTTAATTGAAACGCTGCGCCTCCATTTTGGCTATCAAGGCCTGATTACGTGTGTGGAAATAGACCCTGTCGTCATCCAAATTGCCCGCGAAGAGTTTCATATTGAACGCTTCGCACCGCTGACCATTATTTGCGATGACGCAATAGCCTATGCAGCCTGCACAGAATCGCAATTATTTGACTGGATAATAGCAGATATTTTTATTGGCGATACAGTTCCCAAGGCATGTACGCAACCTGACTTTTTGCAACATCTCATCCGGCTTTTGGCAGATGGCGGCAAGTTGTTGTTTAATACGATGCAAACTACTTTTCCCGTGGCAGAGCTTATTGCCATGGAAGCGTATTTGCAGCAAAACAACTTAAAAACCCGTATCTTACGCCGTGTAGAGTACACAAACAATCTGCTGCTGGCAGAAAAAAACTAACAACCAAATTATGAAAACGACAATTGCATGGTGTTGCCTGATGCTGGCAATACTCTCAAAGGTACAGGCACAGATGCCCCGCAATTTATCCGGCAAATGGATAGGTTTTTTGACACAAGACGATGGCGGCATTGCAGACCGCTACCACTTTGAACTGGAACTGGATGCCAATGAAAAGGGTAACTGGTCAGGCTCTTCTTTTTCGTTCATCAAACAAAAAGGCGGTAAACGCTATGTGTTGCGCTTAGAGTTAGAGGCCTCCATCAAAGGCGACACGGTATTTTTTGAAGAATTCCGCGAATTGGAATATGTCAATGAACTGAGTACCAACAGTTCGTACTGCCTGAAACGCGCACGTTTGCATTGGGTGAATGAGGGCAACGGCAAGGGATATTTCAGCGGTCGCTGGGAGGGCACGGAACCCAAAAGCGGCAACCGATGTGCACCCGGCAAAATAGAACTGCGCCGCCCCGCAAATAATACGGCAGAGATAGATACGCTCACCACTGTTCAAAACGGCAGAATAGTCAGCATAGAAGACCGCAAGGTCAAATCAGGCCACAAGTTACTTGTAGCAAGCAATAACCTGACCCTGAAAATTTTTGACGAAGGTAAGGAAGACGGCGACGTTGTTTCGCTGCTCTACAACAATCAATGGATTCTGAAAAATTACAAACTCCGCAACGAAACCCGTATCATTAAATTGCAACTGTCGCCAGAGCGGCTGAATAACTTTCTGATTTGCTATGCAAACAACATAGGCAAACAGCCGCCTTGCACAACAGCTATTATTGTTTCGGATGGCAAAAAGGAAAAAAAGATTGTACTCAACTCCGACATGAAAACCTGCGACATTATCTACTTTGAGGCAGAGTAGTAAAAAAAATGCCGCCTGCCAATCACAGGCGGCATTTAGGTTCTAAGTGTACATCTCCTCAATGTAATTGGCGTATTTCTGATGAATAATCTTGCGTTTCAGTTTCAGCGTTGGAGTCAGTTCACCTGTTTCAATACCCCATGGCTGGGGCAACAGGCGAAACTTCTTCACCTTTTCCCATTGTCCGAAGTTGGCGTTGTAGTTTTCTACCTCTTCTTCAAACTTAGCAATCACTCGCGGATTTTTAACCATTTCGGCATCGGTAGAGTAGCTGATTTCCATGGCCTGACACCAGTTACGCAGGTTTTCAAAAGAAGGCACAATCAGTGCTGAGGGGAAGTTGCGACCTTCACCCACGACAATAATTTGTTCAATCAGCAACGATTCTTTGAACTTGTTTTCCATTACCTGCGGAGCAATGTACTTACCGCCCGAAGTTTTAAACATTTCTTTCTTGCGGTCAGTGATTTTCAGGTACTTACCCTCCACAATTTCGCCTACATCGCCTGTATGAAACCAGCCGTCTTTAATTACTTCGGCTGTCATTTCGGGCTGATTGTAGTAGCCTAACATTACGTTATCGCCTTTGCAGAGGATTTCGCCATCTTCCGCAATTTTAACCTGTACGCCGTCAATCATTTTGCCCACGCAGCCGATTCGCACTTCGGAAGCAATGGCAGGCGTAGATGAAATAACGGGAGAGGTTTCCGTCAGCCCGTAGCCTTCGCAGATAGGGATGCCTGCTGCCCAGAAAACACGTGCCAAGCGCGGTTGCAGCGCTGCCGCCCCCGACTGTATGGACTTAATGTTACCGCCCAGTGCTGCCTGCCACTTACTGAAAATCAGTTTGCGCGCAATGCTCAACTGCATGTTGTAAGCAAAGCCCATATCTTTGGCAGGGTCATATTTCAAGCCTAAATCCAGTGCCCAGAAAAACAACTTGCGTTTCGTTCCGGTCAGTTCCAACCCCTTGGAAACGATTTTATCATATACTTTTTCCAGCAAACGCGGTACGGTATTGAACGTATCGGGTTTCACTTCCTGCAAATTGGCCGCAATGGTGTCCATATTTTCCGCATAGTAGATAGAAGTGCCCTTGTATATGTACACATATGAGCCTGTGCGCTCATAAATATGGCAAAGCGGCAAAAAACTCAATGCTTTAGACGTGCCGTCGGGTACGTGCGTAAATGTTTTATTAACGGCCAGCGTATTGCTTACCACGTTTTTGTGCGTCAGCATGACACCCTTCGGGCGACCCGTAGTGCCCGAAGTGTAAATCAGTGTCAGCAAATCCGTTCCTTTAACAGCGGCTTTGTGGCTGTCTAACTGACTGACGTCTTCATTTTTACCCATAGCCTCCAACTCTGTCCAGTGTGCAATACCCGGGAGTTTATCAAAAGTGTAAATGGCATAAATATCCATTCCTTCTGTGGCCTGTTTAACCTTGTCATACAGCGATTTGTCGGATACAAACACCACCTTCACTCCCGCATCGTTAAAGATGTACCGATAGTCTTCAACTGTGATAGTAGGATACATGGGTACACTGACGGCACCAATCTGCTGAATACCAAAGTCAGCCAGATTCCACTCCGGTCTGTTAGGTGAAATAATGGCAACTTTATCATCTTTTTTGATGCCCAGTTTCAACAGACCTATACTAATGCGGTTAGCAATATCAATAACATCCTGCGTACTGTATTTTACCCATTGGCCATTTTCCTTGCCTGCCAGCGCATCGGTTTTGGGATATTTTTGCTGCTGATAATAGAGAAAATCAAAAGCGCGTTTCAATTCCATATTTATTGTGAGTCGTTTAAATAAGGTTTGTCAAGTGCTTAAAAATAGCTTTTCGAGCACTGAAAGGCAATATTCTGTTGATAAATACTTAAAAAAACTATTTTCTGCCGAATTGCGTCAAATAAGCTAAATTTGCTGTTGTCAGGCTTTTTTTGGAATTGACAGTCGTATTTCTTAAAATTGTACGCCAAAAAATTCAGAACAGAACAGAAAACTGATTTATTTTGCGTCCATGCTCAAACATCCTAATGAATTAACCTAATCTTACTTAAACCTATGAAACAAAAAGTGAACTATGTAGGTTTTGCGATTGCGCTTGGTTTGTTCGTGGGCACTCATGCGTATGCCCAACGCCAAATCACCAACCGCATTACAGACAGAATCTACAAGGCAGACGTGCAACCTGCTCGTGAGCGAATGCCGAACATTATTAACACCCTCCTCCACGATGAATACTCCCCTGCCATCAGCGCAGACGGACGCACGCTGGTGTATCAGTCTAACCGTGGCGGCAAAACATGGGAATATTACCGCCTGTGGGAAGCTAAGCGCGATACCGTAACCGGTTTCTGGCAAGAACCAAAGCCTATTGAAGCCATCAACAGCAAAGCTGCTGACGGCGACTTCATCGGTGGCCCTTCGCTTTCTTACGACGGCAATACCATGTACTTCTTCGCTAAAATGGGCGGCGGCAATGAAGACATTTATGTGTCTCAGCGCGGTGCCAACGGCGAATGGGGGGCTCCATCGCCTGTTGCAGGTGCCGTAAATACAGGCGACTATGAAGGTTTCCCTTCAATTTCTTCCGACGGTCAGCGTCTGTATTTTGTTCGCAAAGGTAATGCGGAAGGCAACACCCAGTGCTTCAAACTCATGGTTTCTAAGCTGAATCTGGACGGTTCTTGGTCAGCAGCAGAAGAATTGCCTGCTCCTGTAAATGCCGGCTGCGAGAAGCACATTCGCATTATGCCCGACAATGAGTCTATTTTCTTCTCTACTACCCGCCGCGGTGGTAGCCCTAAGAAATCCAAAGATTTTGATTTGTATTATGCACACATGAAGCCGGGTAATACTTGGGGTGAGCCTGTACCTGCTGATATTGCTCCTTTCGTGAAGAACAACCTGTATTCTTATCAGTCTGACCTGCTGGTTTCTGTGGCTCCTCACGATGACCCACACGTATTGGCTTACTTCAACGCATATGTAGGTGCTTCTCATGAACTGTTTACTATTCCGCTGCCTGAAGGTCTGAAGCCTAAGCGCATTTGCGAATTCAATGCTTCTGTGGTTGATGCCGTAACAGGTAAGCCTCTGGATGCAGTGATTAAAGTAGATAACGAAACACGTTCTTCTTTGAGCTATGCAATGAAAACCAAAGAAGGTAAAATCAGAACCGTTATCACAGAAGGCAACAAGTATAAGTTTACGGTTGAGGTAGATGGTTATGAGCCTATCACATCTTACTCTGACCTGACCAACGGATTTGACGGTGATGACTGCGGCAAAGTTTTCGCTATGAGAAAACTTGGCGTAAAAGCTACTATCGCTGTGGTGGACGGTCTGACTCGTGAAGCTATTGAGAACGGTGTTGTTGGCATTAAGCCAAACGATGCTTCAAAAGGCAAAATCACAGACCAGAAGAAAATCGGCCCCGGCAAGTACGAAGCTCTGTTAGCACCGGGCACAACCTATTGTGCTGAAGGTACAGCCGACCAATACGTACCTGCTACTATTTCACTGGACTTGACCAATAAGCAAGCCGGCGACACTATCAACCGCGAAATCATGCTGTATGATTTGACGAAGATTGCCTTCGACAACATCAACTTTGCTACTGCACGTCCTCGCAACACTACTCCTAAAGAACTGTCAGCTTCATTGTTGCCTAAGTCTATTCAGGAGTTGGACAAAGTTGTGAAGTTCTTGCAAGACTATCCTCAAATCAGCATCAGCATTGAAGGACACACCGACTACCGCGGTAATGACAAATACAACCAAGGTCTGTCTGAGCGTCGTGTAGCTGCTGCAAGACAATACCTCATCAGCAAAGGCATTGCTGCTAACCGCATTGAAACTAAAGGTTTTGGCGAAACTTCACCGGTAGTTCCGAACGAAGTAAATGGCAAACCTAATCAAGCTAATATGGCTCTGAACCGCCGCGTAGAATTCAAAGTGGTACAAAAAGGTTCTGACGGCCAGCGTTGCAACTAATACTTGTAGTGCAGTAACAAAAAGCGAGGTTTCTTCGGGAACCTCGCTTTTTTGTTTATGTAGAGTCGCAATTGGTTTGCGAAGGAAAATTTATGGAAAGCATTAAAAATCAAATGGTTTAAAGAGGCCGTCCAAAAAGGGGCGGCCTTTTTCATTAAGTACTAGCCAATAACAGAGTTTGGTTGTGCTTTATGGGCAAGCATGGCTTGTAGAACAGGGTTGTTAGCCTCCGCAAGGCGCG